>CAMGJH010000014.1 GCA_946056345.1 uncultured Lentisphaeraceae bacterium
ATAAGTCCCCCACTTAATTCCGATAAGTCCCGGACTTATTAATTCCACCCGCCCCAGGCTCGAATGCCGCCCGCCCCGAGTCCAAGGTCAACCCGGGGCGGGCGGAATTATTAAGACTCAGTCTTAATTGAATTAACAGTCAGTCTTAATTGAAATAACAGTTAGTCTTAATTGGATTAAGTCTAAGTCTTAATAATCGGCCTCGGGCCGGGCCCAAAACGAACCCGGCCCGGGTCGAGGGTCAACCCGGGCCTACCTCGAGGCCAACCCGGGGCGGACAAAAATGTAAAGTGGCAGGGGGCCAAGATGAGCCTGGGGCGGATGGCCTGGCGGAGCAGGCCACGGCAAAACGCTTAATGGCACCGCTTAACCTCTCATTCGGGGCGGGATGTCAAAGGTTGGCTTCCCCACCTTTCCTCCCCACCCCCTCCGTCGCGGAACGCGCAACCGTTCACCGTTCACTGTTCACCGTTCACACGAGCGAAGCGAGCCCAGGATTAGGAGACGCTGGTGCGGCGGAAGGCTTCGTAGGCGGCGATGGAGACGGCGTTGGCGAGGTTGATGGAGCGGGCGAAGGGGCCGGGCATCGGGATGAGGGCGAGGTTGGCGGCGTAGCGGGTGTAGAAGTCTTGGGGGAGGCCGGAGCTCTCGCAGCCGAAGACGAGGGCGCCGCCGGGTTCGAGGGGGGTCTCGTAGAGCGAGCGCGTGGCGTGGGTGGAGAGGAAGACGAGGTGGGCGGGCTTGCGCGCGGCGAGGTAGTCCTCGAAGGTGTCGAAGAGGAAGAGGTCGAGATGCGGCCAGTAGTCGAGACCGGCGCGGCGGATCATCTTTTCGCTGAGGGTAAAGCCGAGGGGGCGAATGAGGATGAGCGGCCAGCCGAGGCCGACGCAGAGGCGGCCGATGGCGCCGGTATTGTGCGGGATTTCGGGGTGGACGAGGACAATATCCATCATCGGGCGGACTCCTGAGGGGCGGCGGGGGGCTAGTCTTCGCCAGTGGCCTTTTCCCAGAGGTTGCCGACGAAGGTGACGATGCGCCACTGGGGTTCGGAGAGGGGGCCGGTGACGCGGATTTTCCAGAGGAAGCGGTTGATGGGGAGGGTGACCCAGCGGGTGAGGGAGCCCATCACCGAGCCGCGCTTGAAGTTGCCGGCCATCACTTCGGCGAAGAGTTGGTCTTGGGGAAGGTTGTAGAGGACATCGCCTTCGATGGCGAGGAGGTCGCCGGTGAGGGAGAAGTCGGGGATGGTGAAGATGCCGGCATCGGCGGTGCCGGAGAGCTTGACGTGGGAGGTATCGGTGAGCGAGGAGATGCCGGGGATGTGCTCGGCGAGGAGGTTGGTGAGGCCGGCGAAGAGGGGCAAGCGGGTGACGAGGCCGCCATCGAGGGTGAGGTTGAAGCACGCCGAAAGGCTCTCGCGCAAGGTCTCGTCGAGGCGGCAGGCGAGGGTGAGAGCGCCATCCACCTGGCTGTAGACGGGCTTTTCGGGGGCGCGGCCGGCGGCCAAGAGGATGTCGTTCAGGGGCACCTTGCCGAGCAGGAGGGCGAGGTCGAGATCGGCATACTCGGCACTCTCGGGGATGTCGAGCGCGGCGCGTCCAGTGACATTGCCCGCTTCGCCCACCTCGGCGCTCAAGTTTTGGAAGGTGAGGCGGCCCTGCTTCATCGTCACCTCGCTCTCCAGCCGCTTGAAGGCCACGCCAAAGGCCTTGCCGCCGTGGTCAAAGCGGAAGCGGCCATCGAGGCGGATCTTGCCGGGAGTCTGCTCGGTAAGGAGAGGCAGGGAGCCGGTGACCACCACCTCCGGCGGCTGGGTGCCGGTCACTTCGGGGATCAGTTCGGTGAAGGGCTCGTGGACCAAGTCGAAACACTCGCGCGGCTGAAGGCCGGTGCCGTGGGCGCGGAAGGTAAAGGTGTCGGCCGGGCAGTCGAAGCGCAGGGAGCCCTGGGCGACAATCTTCCCGGCGCGGCGGGCGATGATAGGCTCGATGGTGGTGACCGCGTCCCAGATGCCCCGGCAGCGGATGGTGGCCTCCGCCTCGTCGAAGGGGACGCCGCAGTAGTCGCCGGCGCGGGCGGCGATGTCCACGCGCAGGTTGAAGAGGTTGCGATACTTGTCGAAGCCGACGGTGAAGGAGCAGTCGCCCCAGGCTGGCTGGCGCAGGGTAAAGAGGTCGCTATAGGCTTGGATGATGGGGAAGTCGAGGGCGCGGTAGATGCCGTTGAGGCGCTGCTGGTAGATGAAGCCGCGGATGGTGGCCTTGGCCGAGGCGTCCAGAAAATCGAGCAGGACCTCGGACTCGGCCCACTGGCCGTCCTGGTCGATGCGGCCGTGGAGGTTGCGGAAGATGACGCGGTGGGTAGCGGCGTCCATCACGAGCGAGCCGGTCACGTCATCGAGGCGGATTTCTAGGACATCCGGGCGAATGAGGTGAAGGGGCAACTCCGGCAAGTCAGGGATGGGAAGGGCGGCAAAGTCCGGCAACGGTCGGCGCAACTCCGGGGGCAGGGGCGTGCGCTCAGGCTGCCTATTCGGGTCATGCTCAAGCTGCGCCACAAAGAGGTCCCACACCGTGACCTCCTTCAACCGCTCGGTCCACGGCCCCCAACAGAAGATCCGCAGCCCCACCTCAGCCCGCGAGCAGCTCACCAAGACCTTGCCCGCGCGGTCACGCAAGGTCAGCGCTTCGACCGTCAGGCCGCGTCCGGGGAGGTAGGAGAGGCGATCGAAGGTGAGGCGCCCGACCTCGGCCGGCACGCGCTCATCCAGCCACCCCTGTACCCAACTGCCGCGCAGACCGCACGCCGCCGCGCAGAGCCCCAGAAAGAGCACCGCCGCCAGGCCGATGACCACCCATAGCAAGCCGTGAATGAGGCGCGCGAGCCACGCGGTCCACCCGCCCCCCGCCGGAGACTGCCGCCTCTCTGCCGCCGAGCGCTGCCGCATCGCGTCCGCTCCCTAGCGGGGCAAGGGCCCTTCCCCCACGCGGATGGAGGCACTGACGGCCTCGCCAGACTTGGCGCGCTGATGTTCCAGCACCAGGGTGGTCTTGGGCTCAGGCTCATCTGTCTTGATGACCTTCGCCGCCGGGTCTGCGGCCACAATATACCAATCGCCAGCCTCGGCCACCAACGCCGGGCAACCGTGCCAGAGCGTAACGGTGTAGGGCGGCAACTTCGCCTGCTGCAAGAGGTAGAAATCCACCGTCAAACTCGGCAGAACGGCGGTGGCCCGCGCCTCGACCGTCAAGGTCTGCATCGGCTGAGGCGTCTCATCCGTCTGCGGCGGCATCTCTAGGCGGACCTTGGTCTTGACCCAGCCGCTGGGGTGTTCGGCACCATCCTGCTCGGCCGTGGTGATGCCGCCGGCTTCGGAAATCCGCACCGGGCGGCTCTCCCAGTCGGCGCGCGAGAGCACCTGCCAGCGCTTGGCGGAGGCCTGCTCGCGCACAGACGGGGCCAAGCAGGCATCCATCACGCTCTCGGGCAGGGCCGCGCGGAGGCAAGAGGCCGCACAACATAGGGCAATCCAGGCAAAGCGTCGCATCTCTCGTTCCTCCGATTCGGGGGTTAGTCGTGTTCGTAGAAGACCTTGGAGCCGGGCGGCACCGAGTGGGTCAGCCACACATTGCCGCCGATGACCGATCCGCGCCCAATGGTTGTCTCGCCCCCCAGGATGGTGGCGTTGGCGTAGATGATGACATCGTCCTCCACATTCGGGTGGCGCTTGATACCCTTGACCAGGTGACCGTCGTCGTCCTTGCGGAAGGAGAGCGCGCCCAGCGTCACCCCCTGATAGAGTCGAACATTGCGGCCAATCTCGCACGTCTCGCCAATCACCACGCCGGTGCCGTGGTCAATGAAGAAGCCCTGGCCGATCTTCGCCCCGGGGTGGATGTCGATACCGGTCTTGGAGTGGGCGTATTCGCTCATCACGCGCGGCAGGAGGTGGACATCCTGCTCGTAGAGCACGTGGGCCACCCGGTGCGTGGCGATGGCCAGCAGCCCGGGATAGGACATCACGATCTCCATATTCGAGTGGGCGGCGGGGTCGCCCTCATAAGCGGCCAGCACGTCAGCCTGCAAGAGCGCGCGGATCTCCGGCAAGCGGCCAAAGAGCTCCTCCACCACCTCCCGCGCCCGGCGGCGACAGTCAAAGCCCTCCGGGCGCGTCCGCTCCAGCACGCGATAGGCCTCAATGCGAGCGATCTGGTCAATCAACTCGGCCGCCACGCCCCGTAGCCGCGTGCGCATCACCGGCAGGTCCTCGTGGTCAATCGGCTCATAGGTCAGGCACCCGGGGAAGAGCGCGGAGAGGAGCTCTTTCAGCACCGCAACCATAGCCTTCTGCCCCGGGAGGTTGACCCCGCGGCGGGTGTTCATTGCCGGGCAATTCTTGCAAACCAGTTTCCCGGCCAGGGCGTCGATGGCTTCATCCAAGGTCTTGCTCATGAGGCATCTCTCTTCGTTTCGTCTTGGGTCAAACGCAGGATGACGCGGTCAGCGCCCAGGTTCCGCAGCCCCAACGCAATCAGCGCCTTGCCCAGCCAACTCGCCGAATGACAGGCGAGCAACTTGGCCTTCAAGCCGAACTGCCCGCAAAAGGCGTAGAAGTCCGAGAGGGTACAGTTGTGGATGTTGGGCGTGTCGTACCACTGGTGGGGGAACTCTTTGGTGTGGGGCATATGGCCGGTAAAGAGGAGCGAGAGGCGCATCCCCAGATAACCAAAGTTCGGGAAGGCGATCAGCGCCCAGTCAGCCACGCGCAGCAACTGCTGCATCATCCGGTCCGGGTGGCGCAACACCTGGATGGTGTGCGAGATAATCGAGACGTCAAAGGCGTGGTCGGGCATATAACGCAAGTCGGTGTCCACATCGGCCATCAGCACATTGATGCCCGCATGCAGGGCCTGAATGACCTTCGGCAGGTCGCGCTCCAGCCCCAGACAGTAGGCCCGCTGACGCAACGCCAGGCGCTTGAGCAGCATCCCATCGCCGCAACCAATATCCAGCACCCGCGCGCCCTCGGGAATCTGCCGGGCAAAGGCCTCGAAGGCCTCAGCCTCCTGCGCGTTGAAGGTGGAGGAGTCGAGCGTATCGGTCGCCGTCAGGAAGGCGCGCATCACCAACTTCAGCTCAGCAATATGCGTCAGGAAGGCATCGTGCCCCGCCGGCGCGTAGAGGTGGCAGTAGGAGATCTCCTTATGCTCGCTCACGCAAGCGCGCACCAACCGCCCGGCCTGCTCGCGCGTAAAGAGCCAGTCCCCGCTCAAACTCACCAACAGCACCTTCGCCTTCACCTGGCGCACCGCCGCCTCCAGCGTGCCGTAGCGCTCCTCGGGGTCGTAGGAATCCAGCGCCCGAGTGATGTGCAGATAGCTATTCGCATCGAAGCGCTTGACGAACTTCTGCCCCTGATATTCTAGGTAGGACTCAATCTGGAAGTAGGTTCGGAAGTCCCGCTTGGCCTTCGCGTGAAAATCCTTGCCCTGGTGCAACCACTCCTCGCGCTTCTCGCGCCCGAACTTGTCATCCATCACCTGCTGGGAGAGGTAGGTGATGTGCGCCAGGCGCCGCGCGTTGGCCAACCCCGCAATCGGCCGCGCCCCCTCGTAGTAGTCGCCGTGGCGCCAGTTCGGATCCTGGATAATCGCGTGCCGGGCCACAATGTCAAAGGCCAGCGCCTGCGTATTGAGCGTGGCCGCAGAAGCCACCAACACGCACTTCTCCATATCCTCCGGGTGGCGAATGGCCCAATCCAACGCCTGCATTCCCCCAAAGCTGCCCCCCACCACCGCCGCGATCCGCTTGAAGCCCAGCTGGTGCAACAGCGCGCGATGAACATCGACAATATCGCCCATCGTAATCTCCGGGAAGGCCGAGCCATACGGCTTGCCCGTCGCCGGATTGACCGAACTCGGCCCCGTCGTCCCCGCGCACCCGCCCAGGATATTCGCGCAAATCACGCAGAAGCGCTCGGTGTCAATCCCCTGCCCCGGGCCAATCATCCCCTCCCACCAACCGCTCGGCCGATCCACCTCCGGCCGCTCCCCGGGCCGATACCCCACCACATGCGCATCCCCCGTCAGCGCGTGGCAGATGAAGATGACATTGCTCCCGTCCTCCGCCGCCTCGCCCACCTGCTCATAGCGCACCGTCACCTCCGGCAACACCCCACCCTTCTCTAACGGCCACCCCCCGACCGGCAGAGCCAACTGCAAATCCTTCGGTGTCACGATACCAATCTGACTACTCACGCTGCGCTTTCCTTTCACGATAGCCCCGAAGTATACCACAATCCCCAGCCCCGCGCGCGAGCGCCCCCCAAAAAGAAGGGCCGGGGCTAAAACGAACCCGCCCCGGGTCGAGGGTCAACCCGGGCCTACCTCGAAGCCAACCCGGGGCGGATGCGAAAAAAGGCCGGGGTGAGTGGTGTAGGCGGGGTCTGCTCCACCTTGGGCCCGGAGGAGGCCACCCGTGAGCCGCCGGTTCTTTGTCCTGTGTGCCGCCGGCCTCGGCGGCGTTAGCATCCCGGCCACCACGCTACCCCTCCCTCAGCCCCTCCGTCGCGGAACGCGCCCTGTCGACTGTTCAGCGAGCAACACGGGGGGATTTTCGGTATAATGCGCGGCGTTATGCACTCGGAGTTGTTTTCACTGTTTGGTCTGCAGATTCAGATGTATGGCGTGATGCTCGCGCTGGGGTTCCTGGCCTGTTATCTCTTGGCCGGGCGGCTGGCGCGGTTGAGCGGACGCAATCCGCGGGAGGTCGATACGCTGGTGATGGTGGCGGCGGTGTGCGGGGTGCTGGGGGCCCGGGCGGTCTACGTGTGGCAGAATTGGCGGACGGAGTTTGCGGGGGCGCCGCTCGAGATGTTTGCGGTGTGGCGCGGGGGATTGGTCTTCTATGGAGGCTTTGGCGCGGCAGTGGCCGGGCTGATTGTCTATGCGCTGGTGAAGGGGGAGAAGCCGTTGGGGCTGCTGGGGTTTGCGGCGGTCTTTGTGCCGCTGGGCCACGCCTTTGGGCGCGTGGGGTGCTTCTTCCACGGGTGCTGCTTTGGGGGGATTTGCCAGAACATCCTGGGCGTGCGCTATCCGGCGCAGACCCCGCCGTGGAAGCACCAGGTGGCGTTGCGGCAGATTAGTCAGTATGCCCCCGAGACTTTGCCAACGTGGCCGACGCAGCTCATCGAGGCGGCCGGATGCCTGGTGCTCTTCGGAGGACTGTGGATGCTCTACCGACGGCTGCCGGCGGGCGTGCGCGAGAAGGCGGTGGGCGGGGTCTACCTGACGGCCTACGCGCTCCTGCGCTTTGGGGTGGAGTGCCTACGCGACGACCCGCGCGGAGCGACCTACTTTGGGCTTTCGTTCAGTCAAACCATCTCCGTGGCGCTGCTGGCGCTGGGAGTGCTCTTTCTCATCCTTGCTTATCGGGAGGCGAACCATGGAACAATCCACCGTCAATGACATGCTCTCTTGGCTTTCGACCACGCGTCTGGAAGCCGTTGCCCAAAAGCTCCGCGCCCGCGGCTTTATGGTTGAAGTCTGCGCCACGCGCGAGGAAGCGCGCGCGAAGCTGCTCACCCTGGCCGAGCCGGCCCAGAGCGTGGGCTTTGGCGGGTCGCTCTCGGTCGCTTGCCTGAACCTGACGCGCGAGCTGCGCGAGGCGGGCAAGGAGATCCTTAACCACGGCTTCCCCAACCTCTCGCCCGAGGAGAAACTTGAGATTATGCGCCGCCAGCTGACCTGCGACCTCTTCCTCTCCTCGGTCAACGCCCTCACCGAAGACGGCATCATCGTCAATATCGACGGCAACGGCAACCGCGTGGCCGCGATGACCTTCGGCCCCCGCCAAGTGGTCCTGCTCATCGGGCGCAACAAGCTGGTGCGCGGGGGCGTGCACGCCGCGCTCGACCGTATTGCCGAGGTGGCCGGCCCGGTCAACGCCTACCGTCTGGGGCGCAAGACCCCCTGCGCGGTCACCGGCACCTGCGCGCAGTGCGCCGGCAGCTGCCCCGAGAGCATCTGCCGCGTCACCTCCATCATTAAGCAGCGTCCGGGCTGCACCCCCACCACCATCCTGCTCGTCAACGAAGACCTGGGGCTCTAAGATGCGCGTCAAGACCATTGGCATCATCTCGCTAGGCTGCTCGAAGAACCTGGCCGACAGCGAGGCGATGGCCGGTTATCTCCTCAAGGCTGGCTATCAGTTGGCCCCGAGCCCGGAGGCGGCCGACATCATCCTCATCAACACCTGCGCCTTCATCGAGAGTGCCCGCGAAGAGGGGGCCGAGAATATTCTCTCGGCCTGCGCCTACAAGGCCGAAGGCCACTGCAAGGCCGTCATCGTAGCCGGCTGTATGCCCCAGCGCTACCGCGCCCAGATGCTCGACGCCTTCCCCGAGGTCGATGCCTTCCTGGGCGTGGACGAGCTCGACCGCCTGCCCGAGCTGCTCAAGCAGCTTGAGCACCGCCGCCGGAGCGACCGCGAGGCCCTCCTGGCCGTCGCGCCCGGGTTGCCCACGCGCACCTTCGATAAGCCCATTCCCGCCCTCCGCCTCTCCGGGCAAATCTTTGCCTACGCCAAGATCGCCGAGGGCTGCAACCACGCCTGTGCCTTCTGCGCCATCCCGCAATTCCGCGGCCACCTCCGCTCGCGCCCGATGGAAGCCATCGAGGCCGAAGTGCGCGAACTCATCGCCACCGGCACCCGCGAAATCAACCTCATCGCCCAGGACGTCACCGCCTACGGCAAAGACCTGCGCAACGGCTCCTCCCTGGCCGCGCTCCTCCGCCGCCTCGATGCGCTCGAGGGCGACTTCTGGCTCCGCTGGCTCTACGGCTTCCACAACCACGTCACCGACGAGCTCCTCGAGGTGATGGCCGGCGCCAAGCACATCGTCCCCTACTTCGACCTCCCCATCCAGCACGCCCACCCCGACATCCTCCGCGCGATGCGCCGCGCCGACACCATCGCCGCCATCGACACCTTCCCCGAGCGCCTCCGCGCCGCCGTCCCCGGTGCCACCCTCCGCACCACCTGCATGGTCGGCTTCCCGGGCGAAACCGAGGAGCACTTCCAGGCCCTCCTCGACTACATCCAGCGTGTCCGCTTCGACGCCTTGGGCACCTTCATCTTCTCGCCCGAAGCCGGCACCGCCGCCGCTGACCTCCCCGGTCTCCCCCCGCCCGAAGTCGCACGCGACCGCCTGGCCCGCCTGATGTCCGCCCAACGCGCCATCGCCAAGGAGCGCAACCGCGAGCGCGTCGGCACCACCGCCCGCGCCCTTATCCTCTCGCGCACGCCCACTGGGGGCGCCCTCGCCCGCTTGCCCCACCAGGCCCCGGAGGTCGATGGCCTCACCCGCCTCGCGCATCTGCCCGAAGGCGTCAACCCCGGCGACTTCCTCCCCGTCACCCTCACCGGCACCCGCGGCTACGACCTCACCGCCCGCGCCCAATGAGCCATCCGTTGCTAGTGCACGAGGCGGCCTTTTGGGCCGAGCATCCCGGGGCGGCGCTGGCGGGGGTGGATGAGGCTGGGCGCGGCTGCCTAGCCGGACCGGTCGTGGCCGGGGCGGTCTCCATCTCGGCGGAGGATCTGCCGCGCCTCGCAGCCGAAGAACTCGCGGCGGTAAACGACTCCAAACAACTGACCGAACGCAAGCGCGAGGCGCTCTACGACCTGATCACCGCCCACCCAGCTATCCGCTGGGCGGCCGGTCAGGCCTCTGCCCGCGAGATTGACGAGCTAAACATCCTGCGCGCCACCCACCTGGCCATGCGCCGCGCCCTCGAAGGCCTCACCCCCTTGCCCGACCACGCACTGGTCGATGGCCTCCCGGTCAAAGGGCTGCCCCTTCCCCACACCGCCATCGTCAAGGGCGATGCCACGAGCCTACTCATCGCCTGTGCCTCCATCATCGCCAAGGTGACGCGCGACCGTCTCTGCCGCGAGCTCGACCGCCTCTACCCCGCCTACGGCTTTGCCCAAAACAAGACCTACGGCACCGCCCCCCACCTCGCCGCCCTCCGCCGCCTCGGCCCCTGCCCCGAGCACCGCCGCTCCTTCGCCCCCGTCTCCTACGTCCAGGG
>CAMGJH010000015.1 GCA_946056345.1 uncultured Lentisphaeraceae bacterium
ATGGTTTCCCAGCGCCCACGCAGGAAGCGAATCAGCAGACCGCAACCGGCGAGCGTGACGTAAAAGACAATCGACAGCCACAGGGCCACAATGCCAAAGCCGGCCAGATAGAGGCCAAAGAGCGCCGGCATCCAAAGGAAGACGGCCACCGAGCAGACCCAACCCATCACGAAGTGGGTGTCGCCCGCGCCCTTCAACGCGCCGCCCAAGACGAGGTTCCAGGTGTCAAAGAGGGCCCAGGCCAGGAAGATGACGATGAGCTTTTGGCTCAGGGGGAGGAACTCGGCATAGGTGAAGGGGGCGTGCGCGGGGAAAAAAGCGCGCAGGATGGGGCCGTTGAAGCCCAGGATGACCGCCGCACAGAGGACTAGGTAGCCCCAACCCAGCAGCACGCAGTTGCGGCCGACGCGCCGGGCACCGGCCACGTCCCGGTCGCCCATACACTGTCCGGTGAGGATGTTGGCCGCCATTCCCAGGCCCATCAGGGGCGCAAAGACCAGGTGGTTGATGGAGAAGGCGATATTGCTGGCGGCGAAGGAGAGCGCGTCCAGCCGCCCGGTGAGGAAGACGAAGACCGCAAAGGTGCCCACATCCAGCAAGACGTGGCTCCCGCTCGGTAGCCCAAAGCGCGTGATCCCGAGCAGGGCGCGGGTCTGCCAAGCAAAGGCCACGCGCCGACGGCGACGGGTGGCGAAGTGTGCTTCACGGAAGACGGCCACCACCAGGATGGCGAGGACGAGGTACTGCGAGAGAGCGGTCGCCAGTCCGGCCCCGGCGATGCCGAGCTCGGGCAAACCCCACCAGCCCCAGATGAGCAGCGGATCGAGCAGGATGTTGAAGGCGTTGCCCACCACGTTAGCCACCATCACCAGGCGCGTGAAGCCCTGCCCGGTGAAGAAGCCCGAAAGGGCGGCATTGAAGGGAATCGCCAAACTGCCGAAGACGAGCATTCGGTAGTAGCTGACCTCCTCGGCCACCACCTCAGGCGCGTGGCCGGCCAGGGCGAAGAGCCAGTTGCCCAACGGCAAGGTCAACAGCAAGATCGGCACGCAGAGCGCCGCCAGCCAGACCCCCTGCCCCATCGCCCGCGCACAAGCCGCCCGCGCCCCCGCCCCGGCATACTGCGCCACAAAGGTCCCCGAATAGGCCACCACATTCTGCAGGAAGGCAAGGATGATAAAGCTCATCAACCCCGCCGGCATTGCCGCCTGAATGCTCACGGCGCTATAACGCGCCAGGAAGAGGCGGTCGGCAAACATCATCACCGCCTGGGCGGCCATTGCCAACACCAACGGCCAGGCCACCGCCAGGCACGAACCCAGACTGCCGCGCGCTTGCGTCCGCTCCGCCATCGCCTAGGCCCCCACGCCCTCGGCGCAGAGGGCCTGCACCCGCGCCACCGTCACCTCGCGCAGACTTTCCACCACCGGATAACCTGCGCGCGCCAGGCGCTCAGGCGTCTGATGGCCCGCCGCGCACAGCAGGCACTGCCACCCCTGCGCGCGCGCCACCTCGGCATCGTGCAGCGTATCGCCAATCAGCACCACCGGCCCGCGCAACGCCAGACGCTCGGCCGCCTTGGCCTTCGAGGCCCCCTCGTAGTTGCTGCTGCCCAGGACGAAGTCCATCCCCTCGGCCAACCCGAATTGCTGCAACTGCATCTCCAGCAGCCCCTGCTCCAGCGCCGAGAGGACCCCCTGGCGCAGATGCCCTTCGCGGAAGGCCCCCACGCACTCGCGCGCGCCCGGCTGCAGCCGCAGGTGCTTGGAGAAGAGGTAGCGCAAATGAAAACTCTCGGCCAGGGCCTCCCAGTCGAAGGGCGTGGCCGGCTCCATCCCCAGAGAACGGTAGAAGGAGGCCACGGGGAAGTCGAAGCGCCGGCGGTAATCCTCGCGCGACAGGGGCGGAAGACGATGGGCGCGCAGAATGGCGTTGAGGGCATCGAGGCACGCCTGCAAATCGTCAATCAGCGTGCCATTGAAGTCCCAAATCACAGTCACAGGTGCGGGCGGGGGCGGGGTCATACGGTAAAAGGGACGGGCTTGAGGGTGTTGTCTTCGGGGTCGATTTCTTGGTTGAGCGTGACGCGGCCGACCCCTAGGAGGATGCCGACAGCGGAGAAAGAGGCCAGGAGGCAAGAGCCGCCATAGGAGAGGAAGGGCAGGGCCAGACCCTTCGTCGGGAAGAGGTGGGTGACCACGGCCATATTGGCCGCGCCCTGCGCGCAGAGCAGCATGGTGGCACCGAAGGCCAGGAGCGTCCCCTGCTTATCCTTGGCGCGGAAGGCAATCGTTGCCCCGCCGCCCAGGAGTAGCAGGTAGGCCAACCACACCCCGCCGGTGGCCACGAGCCCCATATCCTCGGCCACCACGGCAAAGATGAAGTCGGTATGGCACTCGGGCAGATAGTACTCCTTCTGCATCCCCTGCCCAATGCCCACGCCGCGCAAGCCGCCGTTGCGGAAGGCAATCTCCGACTGGATTGCCTGGTCGTTCTCGTCGTTCGCCTCCTTGCGCAAGCGCGCCATCCGGTTCGGGTTGAGCGCCACCAGAATGCCAATCGCCGCCACGCCAATCATCCCCAGCAGCAGGCAACGCCGAATAGAAACGCCCCCCAATAGCAAGGTCAGCCCGCAGAGCGCGCAATAGACAAACGAACCTCCGAAGTCCGGCTGCGCCAAGGTCAACATCAGCGGCACGGCCACCATTGCCATCGGCACGGCAAAGCCGCGCCCAAAGCGCCGGATCAGCCCCCCCTGCACCTCCAGGTAGGCCGAGAGCACCACGATGATAAAGAGCTTGACGAACTCAATCGGCTGCAGACTGAACGGCCCCAAGTTGATCCACCGGTGCGCCCCCTTGGCTGCGCGCCCAAGCCCCGGCACAAAGACCGCCACCAGCGCGCACACCATCAGCGCAAAGAGCGTCCACATCACCGCCGGGCGCCGATAGAAGCGGTAGTCGATGAAGTAGAGCCCCGTGGCCAAGAGCACGCCCAGCCCCAGAAAGGCGCTCTGCATAATACAGTAGTGATAGGGCCCCAACCCCTGCGACTTGCTGGCATACGAGATGACCATCACCCCGAACACCGCCAGAGCGAAGGTGACAATCATAATCGTGCGAAGGGCAAGCTTGAGCATAACTGCGGGCCTCTCGAGGGGAAAGAAGAGGCGGATTGCAAGTGGCGCGGGCCAGGGTGCAATCCGCCAACTATCAGCGCCAGGCGCTGGACTTAGTGCTTCGGGATGCGGAGCGTGGTGCCGGGGGCCACAGCGTTATTCGTGGTGTCCTCGAGGTTGTTCGCCGCGCGCAGGTCGGTCAGGAGCACATTGAACTTCAACGAAATGCTCACCAGGTCCTCCTTCTCGCCCACCACGTAGGTGGTAAACTCCTCGGCCGGGGCCGCCGGGAGCTGCTGAGGCACCGGGGGCTGAGGCGCAGCCTCTTCCACAGGCACGGCCGGCGGCGGAGGCGGCAACGCCTCTTCGCCCTGCTGGGGCTGGACATCCACCGGCGTGACAATCACCGCCGGCTCCTCGACCACCGGCGCGAGGGTCTCCGGCTTCGGAGCCGGCGGATCGACCACCGGCTTCTTCTGCTCGGCGGGCTTCTGGGCGGCCGGCTTCTTCTCGACCGGCTTCGCGGCAGGCTTCTTCGTCGCGCCCGGGATGGTGAGCTTCTGGCCCACCCAAATGGTGTCGCCCTTCAAGTTGTTGGCCTTCTTGATGGCCTCCACCTTCACCCCGTGCTTGCGCGCAACCGTGCCGAGCACATCGCCGGACTTGACCACATAGGTCGTCGACCCAGCCGGCGCCGCCGGCTTAGCCGCACGCGGCTTGGCCTTGACCGTCACATCCGTCCCCGCCGGCAGAAGCACCTTCTGCCCAATGCGCAGGTTATTCGGGTTCCCGCGCAGCGAGGGGTTGAGGGCCAGAATGTCAGGCTGGCGAACCTTGAAACGGGTGGAGAGCGCGCTCACCGAGTCGCCCGCCGTCACCGTGTAGCTCACCGGCTGGGGATGGACCGCCTCGGGCTTCTTCGGCTCGGCCTTGGCCTCCGGCTGCGCAGCGGGCTGAGCCTCGAGCTCAACATTGCCCGCCTCGGGCTTCACCTCGGCCTCGTTGGGCGTGACCGTCGGCTCGGCACTCACCTCGGCCTCGACCTGCTCGGCCTCCTGGCGATTCACTTCAATGGCTTCCTGCTGCGCCTGGCTGGCCGCAGCCTCCTGCTTCGTGGCGCAACCAGTCAGCACCACGGCCGAACACGCCGTCAGACAAAGGGAAAACAAGACTTGCTTCTTCATCGATAACTCCTGATCTCGAGGCTCACTCGCCCTCAAAACGCCGCCTACGATAGCAAATCACGTCCCAAAAGGCAAGATTTGCGCGCGGCAAGGTCCGTCACGCCGGCGGGACATCTTCGGGGAAACGCAGGTCTGCCGCCGCCGTCTCCAAGGCCGTCACCGCCCGCTCGTGCGCCCGGCGATAGGCCACCTCCAGCGTCTTGCGCAAATCCTCCTCCCCCCGCCAATAGGGGAGCGAGCCCAGGCGCCGGGGAACGGCCGCCGCATCGGCCACCGCGCGCAAGGCCAAGAGCTCGCGCTCGGGCAGGCACGTGGGGGTACAATCCGCCTCGGCCGCCGCCACCGAAATCCCACGTAGGCGCAAGAGCACCTGCGGCTCGGAGGCAATCACGTCGGCAAAGAGACAGAGGGCCGCCGCGAGGTGCTTGCACGGGCGTGCCCAATCGCGGCAGGTGCAGCGAAAGCTCACCCCCTCGCGCCCCTCGGGAAAGAGCGCATAGCCCAACTGCCGAATCGCCTGGTCGAAGGCCACCGGCAGGCGGTTCGCCGCCAATTGCGCGGCAAAGACCGGCGAAGCGCGCAACACCTCCGCCACCGGCGCGCTCGGCAAGGGTGCCCAACGCATCTCCACGCGGTAGGGCTCGCGCTCCATCCCCTGCACCTGCGCGCGCAGCACCCCCGGCTCCACCTCCAACGTCTGCACCTGACCGCGCTGGGCATAGTTCCGCCCGCGCCCCAATCGCGCCCCCATCTGCAACCGCTCAAGCCACGCTATCCACGCCTTGCGCCACCACGCATCGCGATGGTTCCCCTGCAACCGCAATCCGCCATAGACCGCCAAGGGAATCCGCGGCTGGTGACGCGAAGCGCCCTGACCCATCGTCACTGCTCGCCAATCGTGCCGGCGCACAGGAAGTCGAAGGAGACCTTGTCGCCCGTCTCCTCGCCGCGCTCCACATCCTCGCGGGGCAAAATCCGCAGGGAGAAGGGGCGCGTGGTGCCATTGGCGCGCACCGTGACCGAAAAGGGCTCCCCGGCCAGTTGCGCGCTCGAGCGCGCAGCACCCGCCAATTGCTCCTGCTCCTCGCCCGGCACGCGGCGGCGAAAGTCAGCCGGCGCGCCATCCTCGGCCGAGCGCCCCTGCGTCACGGAGTCGTCATAGCCCAAGAAGGTGAAAGCCACCAGGTCGTAATGCTTCGTCAGCCCCACCGCGTCAATCTCGCCGGCCACCACCGCTCCCCCCGGCGAGCGCTTCGCGGGGCCCTCATCCGCGCCCGCATCGTCCGGCTCCTCGCGCGCGCTCGGCTCGGCCGCCCCCTCGTCGAAGGCCGAAGAGAGAGCAATCTGCCCGGGCGAAAAGGAGACCACCATCGGCTGCTGCGTCTGCAAAGCCATATTACGCGCATAACGCATCAGGCGCAGCACATCCTTCGCCGCCATCGACACCTGCGTGCTGGCCGAGTTACCGATTTGCGGCATAACCACCGCCACGGCAATCCCAAGAATGGCCAGGATCACCAGCAACTCAATCAGCGTGAACCCACGCTTCACGCCATACACTTACAAAATGCCCAGCAACTTCAAGACCAACACCGCCGCCAACGCGATAATCACCACAATCGACACGCCGATGATCAGGTTGAGCGTCTTCTTACTCTCGGACTTCTTGGCAAAGCCCTCCACCGGGCGCGAAGAGGCCGTCGTCGGCCGCATCACAATCGTCGTGCGCGGGATGGAATCGACATTCTCCGTCACGCCAGGATCGGCCTCTGGCACATCGTCGCCGGCAATCGAGAGGGCAATATCGCCCAGGTTAATCACGTCGTTACGATGGACCGTGGTCATCGTGATACGCACCTCATTCACGCGCGTACCATTCGTAGAGTCCAGGTCCTTGACCCGCCACCCGCCGTCACAACGCTCGATAATGCAGTGCTCGCCGGAGACCGAGGCATTCGTAATCACAAAGTCATTGGCGCTATTGCGGCCGATGCGGATCTGATCCGCCGTCCAGCTATAGTTCTTACCAATTTCGTCACCATTCAGAATCGTAATGTTTGGCATCGCAAACTCCTTCGACTACGTTGCTTTGGAGTATAGAACAAGCCTCTCCCACTGTCAAGCATTAACCGCGCGGCGCATGCGAAAGGGCCCACGCGCCAGTCTATAAGGCATACGCGCGCGCACGCGCGAGGCTGCTGCAAGGCGCGCACGCCCCAGGTCCAAAGTCAACCCGGGCCTACCTCGAGGTCAACCCGGCCCGGGTCCGAGGTCAACCCGGGGCGGGTCCGAGGTCAACCCGGGGCGGATAAAAATGTAAAACGCCCGGGGTCCAAAACGAACCCGGCCCGAGTCCGAGGTCAACCCGGGCCTACCTCGAGGTCAACCCGGGGCGGATGCGAAAAGAACCCGGGGCGAGTCCGATGATTAACCCTGAGGGTGAATGGTTGAGGACGGGGCGAGCGTTGGATGGGGCTGACCCTCGGTCGGGTCCCTCTGCGAGCGCCAGCTATTCCCGCCCATCGCCTAACGCCTATCGAATCCACCTAAACAAAAGAGCCCCCGGTGTGGGAGCCCTTGTTGTTTGCTTGGGGGAACAGCGTTAGTCAACCGTGATGACGCTGTTGATGGTGCCCATATCGTTGGTGACCCAGTCGGCGCAAGCGCCGTCGGCCTTCCAGGTGCCGTTGACGACGAACTTGTATTCGTAGCGGCCCTTGGGCAGGTTCAGGCAGCAGGTGAAGTCGCCCGTGCCATTCTTATCGGTGAGCTGCTTGGCGGTGGCATCCCAGTTGTTGAAGCTGCCGGCCAGGAAGACCTTGGCGCCGACCTCTTCACGGATGCGGAAGGTGACGCGGGTGGTCTTGGGGGCGGCGGGCTTGGCAGCCTTGGGGGCCTTCGCCGGCTTCTCGGCCTTGGGGGCGGCCTTGGTTTCGCATGCGCAAGTCGCAGGGCAGACGGTGTCGAACAACTCGGGCTCGACGACCTTGGCCGCCTTGACGGTCTTGGCCGCAACGGGGGTCTTCTTCGCGGGGGCTTCCTTCTTCACGGCAGGGGCCTTCGCGGTCTTGGTCTTGGCGGTCTTCTTGTTAGCCATACTCTTTTACTCCTTTTCGTCTCCTAGCAGTAGGAAAACGCGGCGTATTATATGAAAAGGCCCCCCCGTGTCAAGCAAAATCTTTTCTGACGCGCCTTTGCATAACTGCCGCTCTTTGCGCGAGTTTTGGCTTGCCAGCCGGTCAGTGACCCGGTGCCGGGGCAGAAAGTTGGCGCGATTGGAGGATAAAAAAGGCGGGGCCCGCGTTGTGCGAGCCCCGCTTTTGGGGTGGCCTTGAGGGGCCTAGGCTTATTCGTCGGCTTCGGAGTAGCCGAGGACCTTGCCGGCTTTGCGGCGCTTCTCGACGATCTCGTCCTGCAGGGCGCGGGGGACGGGCTCGTAGTGGTCGAAGACCATCGTGAAGGAGCCGCGGCCCTGCGTGAGGGTGCGGATGGTGTTGGAGTAGCCGAACATCTCACCCAGGGGCACGAAGCCGTGGACCAGGCGGGCGCCGCCGCGCTCTTCCATCCCTTCCACGCGGCCGCGACGCTGCGAGAGCGAGCCGGTGGCCGCGCCCATGTAGTCCTCGGGCACCACGACTTCCACCTTCATAATCGGCTCGAGCAGCTGCGGCTGGCTGGCCAAGAAGACCTGCTTGAAGCACTGGCGCGCAGCGGTCTGGAAGGCGAATTCCGAGGAGTCGACGTCGTGATACGAACCGTAGAAGAGCGTCGCCTTGAGCGGGAGGACCGGGTAGCCAGCGAGCGGACCGGACTCCATCGCCGCGCGGATACCCTTTTCGACGGCCGGGATGTACTCGCCGGGGATGACGCCGCCCTTGATGTCGTTGACGAACTCGAACTCCTTGCCGGATTCCAACGGCGCGAACTTCATGCAGACATGGCCATACTGACCGCGACCGCCGGACTGCTTTTTGTGCTTGTACTCGCCCTCGCCCTCGACGGCGATGGACTCGCGGTAGGCGACTTCGGGGCGGCCGACTTCGCAGGCCACGTTGAACTCGCGCTTCAGGCGGTCAACGATGATTTCGAGGTGGAGCTCACCCATACCCGAGATGATGGTTTCGGAGGTCTCCTGGTCGAAGGCCACGGTGAAGGTGGGGTCTTCCTGAGCCAGGGCGTGCAGGGCGTTGCCGAGCTTCTCGTTATCACCGCGGGAGACGGGCTTGACGGCGATCGAGATCACCGGGGCCGGGAAGTCGATGGACTCGAGGTGAATCGGGTTCTCGGGGTCGCAGAGGGTGTCGCCGGTGCGGGTGTTGGGCAGGCCGATGACGGCCACGATGTCACCAGCGTGGGCCTCTTCGAGCTTCTCCTGGTGGTTGGCGTGCATACGGAAGAGGCGCGAGATGCGGGCCTTCTTGCCGATGGAGGAGTCGAGGATTTCCGCGCCGGCCACGAGGGTGCCCGAGTAGACGCGGGTGAAGATGATCTTCCCCATGTTCTTATCGGCCATAATCTTGAAGGCGAGGGCGGAGAGGGGCTCGTTGTCATCGGCCTTACGAATGATGGAGGGATCGGCTTCGTCCTGCACCGGGGGGATGTCGAGCGGGGAGGGGAGGTAGCTCACCACCGCGTCGAGGAGGATCTGGATGCCCTTGTTCTTGAAGGCGGTGCCGCAGAAGGCCGGCATAATCGAGCGGGCGATGCAGCCCTTGCGCAGACCCTTGATAATCTCTTCCTTCGTGAGGGTGCCCTCTTCGAAGTACTTGTTCATCAGCTCTTCGTCCTGCTCGGCGGCGGCCTCGATCATCTCGTGGCGCATTTCCTCGCACTTCTCCTTGAGCTCGGCGGGGATCTCGGAGTAGATCTGCTTCATCCCCTGCGATTCCTTATCGTAGGTGACCAAACGGTTCTCAAGCAAGTCCACCACGCCCTCGAAGGTCTCGCCAGCGCCCAGCGGGCAGACCATCGGCACCGGACGGGCCTTGAGCTGATCGCGAACCTGGTCCATCACCGAGAAGAAGTTCGCGCCGATGCGGTCCATCTTGTTGACGAAGATGAGCTTGGGCACCTTGTACTTCTCGGACTGACGCCAGACCTGCTCGGACTGCGGCTGCACGCCACCGACCGCGCAGAAGACCGCCACCGCGCCATCAAGCACGCGCAGCGAGCGCTCTACCTCGGCCGTAAAGTCCACGTGGCCGGGGGTGTCGATCAGCGAGATCATATAGTCGCCCCACATCACGGCCGTGGCCGCGGAGGTAATCGTAATGCCGCGCTCCTGCTCCTGAACCATCCAGTCCATCGTGGCGCCGCCATCGTGCACTTCGCCAATCTTGTGGTTCTTGCCGGAATAGAAGAGGATACGCTCGGAGGTCGTCGTCTTACCGGCGTCGATGTGGGCCATAATGCCAATGTTGCGCAGATGGTCCAACGGGATTTTGCGTGCCATAACTGACTCCTTAGAAAAGGCTTTCAACGTGAAATGCCGCACACTCTATCAAAACTCCCCCGCCGCGTGCAACTCTTTTCGGCGAAAAGGGCTCTGCCGGGCTCGCTGAGCCGTAGAGTCGACAGTGAACAGTCGACAGTCGACAGGGCGCGTACCGCGACGGAGAGGCTGGAGGCGGAACTGTGCGGGCCCCGGCCCTTTTTCGCATCCGCCCCGGGTTCGACTCGAGGTAGGCCCGGGTTGCCCCTCGACCCGGGGCGGG
>CAMGJH010000016.1 GCA_946056345.1 uncultured Lentisphaeraceae bacterium
GTGCAGATAGAGCAATTTCCTATAAGCTAAAAAAAGGTGCCGCCCTGTTATCCATGGGATAATCGGGTGGCACCCTTTTTTCTCTATATGCTTATTAAGCAGTCAGCATATTATTTCTTCTTGCTGTTCTTAGCATCCTTGCCGTTCTTGTCGGCGTTCTTCTCAGGCTTATTCTTCTCAGCCTTGACGGACTTCTTAAAAAGTCCCTTTTTCTTTGCAGGGGTAGGAATTGCTCCGCCGCGGACACTCTTAATCTCTGTGATATAGATTCCGCTTACGGTTACCTTACATTCCTTGCCTACTGGAAGCAGTTCGAAAACCTTGGCATCAGCGATGAGGTTCATCGGCTTGCTGCCGGCACCAACGACACGAGCCTTAACAATAGGAAACTTGGCGCGGCGGGCATACTTAGGAACCTGTTCTGTAACTACCTTCGGCAGATTTGCTTCACTGATTTTCTGCTTCTTTTTGTCAATAATCAGCATCGAGACTACCTGAGCTGCCGCCGCTAAGGCCTCCTGCTGAGAGTTTGCTTTTTTCTGTAATCTGCTGCCTACAATCATCAGAACAATGAATAAAACAAGCACAACGGCTAGAATAGACAACAGTACGATCAACCATGCTGGCATAACGTAACCTCCCTATGTAAAATGTCATACCCATATATTTTACCATTTTTGACGGAAAATTCAACTGTTTTCTTGTGGTGATTCAGGTGCTGTTACAATTTAACAATTTCAGCAATCTTTTTTCAAATGATTGTTGATGTAAAGCAAAAATTACGATACAATAGTTAGAAAGAATATGAAATAAATTGTGAATTTTAAAAATCAGGGAGGCATACATGAAGGTAGAATTTGATGAGAGTCTGGTAACAGGCAATACTATGATTGACAATCAGCACAAGGAACGCTCTAGTTCAAGGGGGCGGAAATGTCGCTTGGGTGGCTTTTTCTGCTTGACGCTTGGGCGGCTTCGCTTGTATACTATGCGTAGTGAAATGGTTAGAAGAGGCCGAGTTTGGCCGAAAGGAGCCGTAGAATGAAGTCGATGATGCTTTTGATGGTTGCAGCCGTGCTTTGCGCGGGTGAAGCGATGGCGCAGGGTCGCCGGGGTGGGGCGAATGCCGCAGGGGCTGGCAAGAGTGATGGCGCGATGATTGTGATTCGCGAGATTACTGGAGTGGGGGGCGACAGCGACTATATGGTTGTGGCACCGCAGGTTGACGAGAAGTTCAAGAAGAAAGTCAATCACACCGATTCCTACAAGAAGGACGGTGCCAAGGGCTGGCACTACTTCGAGGTGGCCTATCAGGTGAAGAATGGCGACCCGGTGGCCAAGAAGCCGATTCTGGTGCTCCCGGAGGTGGAGATCACCTACGCGCTGCTCTATGATATGAAGAAGTCGAAGATCGCTGCCTCGGTGGCGCAGAATGCGAAGAAGGCCGGCGGGGCGATTGGTTGGGACGACCCCAAGCAGCTCTACTCGCTGATTACCGAGACCTTCACCTACACCTCCATCACCCCCGGGCGCGAGCACTACGCCGCGGTCTGCGTGCCGCCGAGCTCGGTGGCGGTCTATGGCGATCCGATTCTCTTCTCGGTGCAGATCAAGGTCAACGGCGTGCAGCAGGGTGAGATTAAGACCGAGCTCTCGGCTGGGGCGAAGATTGACGACAAGGACCTGAAGGGGCTGGTTGTCGAGAATGGCAAGCCGTCGGCTTGGTGGGAGCGGATTGAGAACTTGACGCAGAGCGTGGTCAAACGCGAGGGGATTTTGCGCGATCGTTCGGCGACGCCGTTCGTGATGGCCGGCGATGCCTTCTACGATCAGGTCAAGACCAAGTAACCTCTTTCACCCGCCGCCGCCAGCGGTCTGAATGGCGAGAAGGGCTTTATGGAACGGATTCTAACACTGAATATCGGAGCCACGCGCCTGGCGTTGGCCGAGTTCGAGGTACGCCCCGGCAAGGGGCCGAACCTCTTGCGCTATGCCTTCGGCGAGGTGCCTGAGGGGTTGACCGAGACGCCGGATTCGCTGGCGGTGGGGCTGGAGCAGGCGCTGCGCGCGCTGATGGCTTCGGCCGGTATCCGCGCGGGGCGGACGCTGGTCTCGCTCTCCGGGCAGATGGCCTTCCCGCGCTTTGTCAAGGTGCTGGCCGAGACACCCGAGAAGGTGCGCGAGCAGATTCGCTTCGAGGTTGAGCAGAACGTTCCCTTCCCGCTGAGCGAGGCGATTTGGTCCGACGCGCTCATCGGCGAGCCGCTGGCCGGCGAACAGCACGTGATGATTGTCGCCGCGCGCGCGGACATTGTCTCGGCCGTCACCAAGGCGCTCTTGAATGCCGGGTGCGAGCCGGAGGTGGTGGATGTGGCCCCGGTGGCGCTCTACAATGGCGTGCGCTTCAACTATCCCGAGGCTGACGGCTGCACGTTGGTGGTGGATATTGGCGCGCGCTGCACTAACCTGGTCTTCGTGGAGCAGGACCGCATCTTCTACCGCACAATCCCCGTGGCCGGCAACACCATCACCTCCGAGATCGCCAAGACCTTCGGCCTCTCGCAAGAGGATGCCGAGACCTTCAAGTGCGAGCGCGGGCTGGTGGCCCAGGGCGGCGCCTTCGCCGTGGATGACCCGGATGTGGACCGCCTCTCGAAGGTCATCCGCAACGTGATGACGCGCCTCAATGCCGAGGTGACGCGCTCGATTGCCTTCTATCGCAGCCAGCAGGAGGGCAACGCCCCGGTGCGCGTGCTCTTGACCGGTGCCTCCGCGCAGTTGCCCTATATGCAGAACTTCTTCGAGGAGAAGCTGCAGGTGGAGGTGGACTTCTTGAACCCCTTCCAGACGGTGGGCTATCCCGGGAACATCGACCCCGAGCAGTTTGGGCGCGATGCCTTCTCGCTGCCCGCGCTCGTGGGCCTGGCCCTGCGCCGCGGCCTCTCTTGCCCGGTGGAAATCAACCTCGTCTCGCAGGACATTGCTGCGCGCAAGACCTTCCGCAAGCGCCTTCCCTTCCTCACCATCGCGGCCCTGGGGCTCCTGGTGAGTGCCGGCATCTGGCTGGTCTACGTCAACAACATCCGCTCGCTCTACGAGAGCCAGAGCGAGAAGATTCAGCGCCGAATCGACGACCATCAGGACCTTCAGGAGGCCTTCGACAAGGTCGACAAGCAGGCCAAGAGCGCCCAGGCCCGCGCCGAGGCCTATCGCGCGTTGCTGCAGAAGCGCGGCAAGTGGATGGGAATGCTCACCGCCGTCAACCGCGCCATCCCCGGCGGGCTCTGGATTACCTCCCTGAAAGCCAACCGCGAGGGGGGCGAGGTCAAGGGGCTGAACCTCTCGGTCTCGGTGTGGAAGGATTTGGAGGAGACGCGCTCGGCCTCCGGCAAGACGATTGACGAGACGGTGGCCGCTCGCTTGGCCGAGCAGCCAGTCTTCGCCGACGACCCCAAGCAAATCCCCATTAGCAAGAAGGATCAATCTCTCCCCTGGATGACCTCCTTTAATATCACCGCCAACCTCAAGGCCGCCGAAGCCGAGCAGGCCAAGAAACCCGCCTCCGGGCGCAGCCGCAGGAGCCGTTAACTATGGATACGAAGCAAAAGATTACCTTCGCCGTTGTTGGCGTGGTCTGTGGTGCGGCCATCATCGCGATGTTGGTCTTCCTCTTTATGCTCATCGGCCAGATGTCCGAGGCTAAGCAGGTGCGCGACGACGCCGAGGCCACCCTCACCGGCTATTACAACAGCGAGCGCTACCCCAACGAAGGGAACCGCAAGATCCGCCAGCAGGACGCGCAAGCCTACACGCAGGTGGCCGACGCCGCGCGCGCCCTCCTCTCCCACGGGTTGGAGATTCCGCAGGGCGAAACGCCTTCGCAGTTCGTCACGCGCATCGGCGAGAGCGTCCGCCTGCTCAACGAGCGCCAGAGCGCCCTCAAGAAGGGGGCCCTGCCCGCCGCCAAGAAGAGCGCCGCCGAGCCCGAGGCTGTGATGGATTACGCCTTCGGCCGCTATGTGGTTCAGGGCGAGATGCCGGCCGATGACGGCACCACCGTGCCGCGTCTGGCCACTCAGTTCGCGGCCATCGAGCACGTCTGCAACCTCTTGCTCGATCGCGGGGCCCTGGAAATTACCGAGGTCACGCGCACGGTCTTCGAGACCGCCGCTCAGGCCAAGCCCGAGGCCGAAGAGCCCCGCACCACGCGCCGCTCCCGCCGCAATCGCAAGGCCGAGGCCGAGCCCGCTGCCGCCACCGCCGATGCCCTCGACCCCGTGCTTGAGCAGGACGGCGTCACGCGCGAGAGCTACACCATTCGTTTCCACGCCCGCTACACCACGCTGGCCACCGTGCTCAACGACCTGGTCAAGTCCCCCCTCTTCGTCGTCGTCATCGACGTCTCCATCGCCCGCCCCGTGCTGATTCGCGACCGCGTGGCCGATATGGTCAAGAAGCGCGAAGCCCAGCGGGCCGTCATCGCTCGCCGCGCCGCCAACGCCCGCACCGAGGAGGAGAAAAAGGCCGCCGAAGCTGCCGCCGCCAAACCGCTCTTTGATGGCGCCTCCCCGGCCGAGCGCTTGGTCACCGACCCCGAGCACTCCACGCCCCTGGAGATTACCTTGAAGTTTGATGTCTACTCCGTGCCTCCGGCCCCCGAGGCCGCTGCCGACGAAGCAGCGCCCGTCGCCCCCGCCGAAACCGAAGGGAACTGATTATGGCCTCCAACCTCCCCCCCATTCTGCGTCAGTACGACCGCTTGGCCGCCGTCGCCGTCCTCGCAATCCTCCTCCTCTCGCTCCTCTACCTCATCTTCGCCGGGCTGCGTCAGACCCAGGAGGTGCAGGATTACGACGGCACTGTCGCCCTTCGCCAACCCACGAAGGCCGACCTGCAGTCCGCCTCCGTGGCCAAGGACCTCAAGCTGATTGAAGAGACCGTCACCCCACCCAAGACGGCCCTGCTCTCCGTCCAGCAAGATCCGGAGGCCGCAAACCTCTGCACCCCCGAGCGTCGCCTCCTCTGCGTGGCCTGCGCCAAGCCCATCTCTTGGAAGGCCGAGAAGTGCCCCTTCTGCGAAACTGTCCAGCCCACCGAGAAGAAGCTTGACCTTTCCACCATCGATTCCGATGGCGATGGCCTCACCGACCAGTGGGAGCTCAAGTACGGCCTCAACCCGCAGGACCCCACCGATGCCGACCTCGATACCGATAAGGATGGCTTCACCAACCTCGAAGAGTTCGAGGCGAAGACCGACCCCACTGACCCCAAGTCGCACCCCGGCTACGAAACGCGGATGAGCGTCTCGGCCATTGAAGGCAAGAAGCTCCCTCTGCGCGCTATCGACAAGATGGAACTGCCCTCCATCACCGGCGCCGACGGTAAGCCCGTGCGCCACTTCCAGGTCACTTTCGTCTCGGTGGCGGAAGATGGCACCCAGGGCACCACGCCGTTGCGCGTTAAGGATGGCGAGCTAATCGGCAAGTCCGGCTACCGCCTCATCGCCTACACCGAGCTGCCCAAGAAGCAGATCACCGTCGGTGCCAACAAGCAACTGCGCTTCATCAACGTCTCCACCGTTGAAGTCGAGCGCGTGGCTGACAAGAAGCGCGTGGTCACTGTCTTCAAGGATCCGAGCAACCCGGATTGGCCCGGCGACCCACTCCTTGAGCAGAAGGCGACCATCGCCATCGACCTCCCGGAGACCTCGCCGGTCACCGTCGCCCCGGGTGAAACCTTCGCCGTTAAGGGCGAAAAGTTCACCGTCCTGGCCGTCGACCCCGAACAGAAGCTCGTTAGGGTCGAAAAAAATGCGGATAAAAAGACTTTTGACTTGAAATAGTCAAGTTATTAGGCTATACTAGACTCACGATTTGGAAACGGGCAAGACCCGATAATGCGGAGATAACCTGCTATGACACATTTTGTGCGCTTTGCCATGGTTGGCGTAATGGTCGCCGGAGCGTCTTTGTGCACCCTCGCCCAAGACGATGATTTGGATGCCCTCTTGGGCGACCTCGCGGTAGAGGATATCGCCGCAGAACCCGTTGGCGAGCCCGCCGCAGAGGCTGCGCCGATGGAGGACGCGCTCGATGCCGATCTGCCCGCCACCGAGGAGCCGATCGCCGAGGACGAGCCCGCCACCGAGGAGCCGGCTCCCGAAGTCGACGAGCCCCTGCCAGAGGACGAGCCGGTCGTCGAGGAAGAACCCGCTGACGAGCCTACCACCGACGAGCCCGCGACCGATGTCACCGATGAGCCTCTGGCCGAAGAACCGGTTTCTGCCGAAGAAACTGCGCCCGAGCCCTCCGCTAGCATCGCCGAGGAGCCCTCCGCTCCGGAGCCCGCCCCCACTGGCGAAGGCCTCCTCGCCGGAATGGATAGCGACACCAAGAGCCTTGACGCGCAGACCGAGGAAGAGAAGGCCCTCAACGACCTTGAGATGCTCATCAAGATCAAGAACGACGGTTTGGATAAGCACGCAATGGCTTGCCTCACTCGGGCGCGCAAGTTGATGGATGGCACCCCCGCCACACTCGCCGCAGCGGCCAAGTACTACGATGAGATTATCCGCCTCTATGGCGATGCCGAGCTTTACTTCCGCGAGCGCGAAGGTAACCTGCCCCTGAAGCAGGAGTGCGAAGAAGGCAAGCGCGAGGCGCTCTACCGCAAGGCGAAGGCCCTCTTCCTTAACAAGGAATATCGTGCTGCCGCCGCCTTGGCCGAAGAGGTCACCCGCAAGGGCCATCCCAACGGTCAGGCGCTTAGTAAGATGATTCTGGAAGAGCGTAATCGCCCGGCTGAGATTGTCGCCGAGCCCGTCCTCCCCGAATACGCCAAGGATGAGCACAAGATTAAACGCCTGGAAGTCCAGGAGCGCCTCCGCCGCGCTACCGTCTACTATCACCTTTCCAAGTTTAAGGAGGCCAATGACCAGCTCGAGCTCATCCTCCGTGAAGATCCCGGCAACGAGGAGGCTATTAGCCTTCGCGCCCGCGTGGATAAGCGGATGAGCGCCCGCTATCGCGACCTCAAGGCCTCCACCCACAACGAAATGATTTCCCAGGTCGAGCTCTCCTGGACCCCCTTGGGCGCTCTGGGCCGCAACTCTGAGGAACTCTACGATCCGGTCGTCTCTCGTGGCGAAGAGAAGAAGGTTGATGAGAGCGGCCAGAAGGAAGCGGAAGTGGTGATGGGCAAGCTCCAGTACATCCGCCTCCCCGAGTTCAAGATTAGCCCGCCGAGCACCCTCGCCGATGCCGTGAATAACTTTGCCGAGCTCTCCAAGGCCTACGATAAGCCCGACCTGCTCCCCGAAGACAAGGGTGTCTCCTTCGTTCTCAATATGGGCACGACCCCGGCGCAATCCTCCGCGCCTGCCGAAGAGGATCCCTTTGCTTCCGAGGACAGCTCCTCCTCCGCTGGGCTTCCACCCATCCAGAGCATCTCGATGACCTTCGTCACCCTCAAGGAAGCGCTCGACATGGTCTGCGAAGTGACTGGTGCAAAGTATGTCATCAAGGGCAAAACCGTGATGATTGTGCCCGCCTCCTATGTCACCGGTAAGATGGAGACCCGCTCCTACAACGTGACGGCCAATGTCTTCGACGATAAGGTTGGCCAGATGAGCTCCGAGATTGGTTCCTCGGGCAGCGGCTGGGATATGGCCTCCGACTCGGGTTCGGGCTCTAGCGACACTACGGCTGACATCAAGAAGCTCTTCACCGAACTTGGCGTGCCCTTCGTCGGCGATGCCTCACTCGTCTATCTCAAGTCGGTCGGTAAGATTCGCGTCACGAATACCCCTGAGAACCTGGCCATCTTCGAGCGCGTCTTGGAAGAGCTCAACGTCACGCCCTTCCAGATTGAAGTCGAGGCCCGCTTTGTGGAGGTTAGCCAGACTGACCTGAACTCCCTCGGCTTCGAGTGGCAGCTCAATAGCGACATCGTCGGCACCGTCGGTTCGGGCATCGACTGGGCCTCCTCTCACGTCACCGGCAACGCCAATGGCGGCAAGGCCGCTGGTGGTATTGGCGCCGGCGGAAACAACGTCTTCCGTCCGGATGCCCGCGGTGGCACGGGCGATGCGAATGTGGCAATGCATGGCGGTTCCTTCAACAACGGGATGCGCTTCCTTGGTGATGGCTCCACCTACGCCAACCGCATTAACCTGGCCGGCTCCTCGATTGCCCCGGATGACACCTTCGCTAGCTTCTCGGCGGTCTTTGGTCGCGTGGATATGACGATGATCCTCCACATGCTCGCCCAGCGCTCCGACACGGATATGCTCTCGAGCCCGAAGGTCGTCGCTCGCTCTGGTATGGAGGCTGAGATTAAGGTCGTCACCCGTTGGATTTATCCCACTGAGTTTGATATTCAGGAGCTCGAAGAGGCGGATAACAACTACGACAATAACAACACCTCGGTGACGGGTGGCGGTATTAATGTCCAGACGCCGCCGGTGAAGTTCGCCGTCGAGCCGCAGTCCTTTGAGTCGCAGGAAGTGGGGGTTTCGCTCAACGTGATGCCGGAGGTCTCCGCCGAAGGTCAGATGATCAACCTCTCGGCCAAGCCCCAGGTGGTGGAATACCTCGGCGACTTCGACTATGGTATGCAGGTCCCCTACATCCAATACACGATGACTGGTGGTGTCGTCACCGGCGCAGAGGTCCAGTACTACCAGGTCTCGATGCCTCAGCCCAAGTTCCATTTCCGCTCGGTTGAGACTTACCTCTCGGTCTACAACGGTGCTACCGTCGTGATGGGCGGCTTGATTACCGAGTCCCGCAAGTCCTTCGAGGATAAGATCCCTGTCCTCGGTGACCTGCCCTTCATCGGCTTCCTCTTCCGCTCCACAGGCGAATACAGCGAGAAGCGCAACCTCCTTATCTTCCTCACCGCGCGCCTCGTTGACCCCGCTGGCCGTCCCCTCAAGACCGCCACCGATGGTCGCACGGGCTCCGATGCCCTGAGCCGCGGCGCGGCTTCCGAGACGATGTCTTCCACCGTCAAGTAAGCCCCTCGTATGCTTCTGTCATCGCGCGCCCGAGCCTTCGCTCGGGTGCGCTGTTGTTTCTATGCTCTCGATCACGCCTGAACGCCCAGCGGAAGCAGAAGGTAGTTTTCTGTTAGCAGGCGCACGGGCTGAGGCGAGGGTGTTATAATGATGGGGCTTTTCCCTTCCGGGAGAGCTGTTAAAGCGAGGTAAAGATGAAGCGTCTTGGTAAGGTTTGCTTGGTTCTTGGTTGGTTTTTCTGCGTGGCGTGGGCGCCAGGCGCGTTGCCGCAGCGCACGATTGTGATGATTGCCGACGGGACAGGGCCAGCCTCGCTGACGGTGGCGCGACAGGTTAAGGGGGCTCCGCTGGCGCTTGACCGGGTTATTTACGGTCTGATTGAGACGCGTTCGGCGAATAGTAGCGTGACGGACTCTGCCGCAGCGGCCACGGCCCTTGCCTGCGGTGTGCGCACGAATAACGGAATGGTGGGTGTGGCCCCCGACGGCACACGGCTGCTTTCAATCGCAGAGGTGGCAAAGGCCGAAGGAAAGGCGGTGGGGATTGTG
>CAMGJH010000017.1 GCA_946056345.1 uncultured Lentisphaeraceae bacterium
TTGGCCTCGCGGACGTGGTCGATGAGCTTCTGGGCGGCGAGGTACTGCTCGTCCTTGGCCAGGCGGGCATCGGAGGCGGCCTTGAGGCGGGGGAGGAAGGGGGCGAGGTCGGCGGTCTTGGCGTAGTAGGCGGGGTTGACAGTGGTGTAGGGGAGGGCGCCGGGGAGCTGATCCTCGCCGAGCTCGAGGGCATCGTAGAGGGAGGGGAGGACGAGGTCGGGGATGACACCGCGCAGCTGGGTGGTGCCGCCGTTGATGCGGTAGAAGCAGGCGGTGGTGATGCGGTCGGCGCCGTAGACCTTGGAGTCGCCGCCCAGGCCCTGGACGGTCTGGACGGTGCCCTTGCCGTGGCTCTTGGAGTCGCCGACGATGATGGCTCGGCCGTAATCCTGGAGGGCGGAGGCGACGATCTCGGAGGCGGAGGCGGAGTTGCGGTTGGTGAGAACGAGCAGGGGCTTGCTGAAGGCCACTTGCCCCTGGGCGGGGAGGACCTGCACCGAGCGCGCGTCGCGGACTTGGACGGCCGGGCCGGTGACGAAGAGCCCGGTCATCGAAAGGGCTTCGAGGAGGGAGCCGCCGCCGTTGTTGCGCAGGTCGATGACCATCCCATCGACGTGCTCGGCGTTGAAGTGTTGGATGTAGCGCAGGAGGTCCTTGGTCATCGAGCGCGCGTCAGCCCCCGTATCGCCCGAGACGACCCCGGCGTAGAAGGCGGGGATGCGGACGTAGCCGAGGCGGCGGTCGTTCTCCAGGCGCTGGACGCAGCCAGTGACGGCCTGCTCCTCGAGCTTGATTTCATCGCGAATGAGGTCGACGAGCTTGGTGCGGGTGCCGGTTTTGTCGGAGACGGGGATGACGCGCAGGACGACCTTGGTGCCCTTGGGGCCGCGGATCTTGCGGACGGTGCGGTTGAGGGGCTTGTGCTGGATGTCCTCGATGGGGCCGTCGCCTTGGCCCACGCCGATGATGCGGTCGCCCTCCTGGAGGCGGATGTCGCGGGTGTCGCTGGCGGCGGGGGCGCCGGGCATCAGCTCAGTGATACGCACCGCACCGTCATCGTAGCGCAGGGTGGCACCGATGCCGCAGAGGGTGAGGTTCATCTCCATACTGAAGTCCTCGAAGTTCATCGGCGACATATAGTCGGTGTGCGGGTCGTAGGCGTTGGCCACGGCGGTGAGGTAGCGCTGGAGGATGGTTTCGGAGTCCATTTCGCCATACGCATCGCGCAGGGTACGGTAGCGCTTGCGGATGACCTCCTCGACCGGCTGGGAGAGGTCCTCGGTGTCGTAGTTGGGCTTGTCGTCCTCGGGCTTGTCGGCCTTCTCCTCGGCATCGAGCTCCTTGGTCAGGGTGATGGCGAGCAGTTCGTTGCGCAGGGCGGAGCGCCAGAGGGCCTTTTGGGCGAGGGCATCGGCGGGGCGCTCGGCCTTGCGGCGTTTCCAGACGTAGCTCTCGTCGCCCGAGAAGTCGAAGGTGTCCGGGTCCTTGAGCAGGGCTTCAGCGTAGTCGCACCGCTGGGCCAGGCGCTCGCGCACGAGGGCCATTAGGTCGTAGCCGAAGGTGAGGTCGCCGGAAGCGAGGGCATCGTCGAGGGTTGTGCGCAGCGGCTCAAGGCGCTTGAGGTCTTCCTGGGTGAGGAGGGTTCGGTCGAAGTCCAGCGCGTCGACCAGGTTAGTCCAGGCGACGGCGGAGAGGTGGTCGCCAAAGCGTTCGCCGGAGAGATGGGTGGTGTTGAGCTGGCGGACAACGCGGCGGGCGATTTCGGGGTAGACCGGCTCGGGGGCCAGGGGCGCGGCGAGGGCGGTGAGGGCGCAGAGAGCGGCAGTGAGAGCGAGGGGGAGGCGCAGTTGCATTGTTAGAGACCTTCGGTGATATCCAGGCGCCCGAGGCGGGAGACGACCTGGGCGACGTCGGTGGGGGAGAGGGTGGCGGGCAGGGCGGTGAGAGCCTGCACTAGGCTCAGGTGGGAGCAGACGAGGATTTCGTCGGCCTGCTCGGGGCCGTCCTCGAACTTGTGGCCGATGAAGCAGAGCACGCCGTGGAGCTGCTCCTGCGGGATCTCCGCCTCCTGGGCCACGGCCACCAGCGCGTGGCGGACCTGGAGGACGGGCGACTTGTCTATCGGGCGGCCATTGGCCAGGATCTGCCCGGCGTCGATGGAGACCTCGCCGCTCCAGTGCTTGGTCTCGATGACGAAGACACCCTGCGGGCCGACGGCCACGTGGTCGATGTCGCGCCCGTTGGGGAGGAGCAGACCGTTGAAGACGGTCCAGCTGTCGGGCAGGTGGGAGAGCTCGCCGGCGGCAATCTCCTCGCCGCGTGCGCCCTTGAAGTAGCCATAGACGAGGGCCGGCTGGGTGCGCGAGTAGTAGAAGAAGCCGGCGATGGCCAGGAGGATGCAGAGCGCGCCCAGCGGCCAAGGCAGGACGCCTGCCGCGGCGAGCACCGCCCCGATGCCGACGCCGAAGAGCGTTCCGAAGGCAAGGATGGGGATAAAGACCTTGCGCAGGCCCCGGCGCCGGGCGGCATCGCCCGGAACGCCTCGCATAGTGGCACGAGCTTCTAACATAGCGTGAGCTCCGGTTAAGGCAACTTTCGGAAGAGGACGATGGCCGCTGCGCCGAAGAGGCAGGAGGGCAGGACCACCGCGAGGGCCGGTTTGAGGATGTCGTGGTTGGCGAGCATCATCGAGAGGGCCGTCAGCGCATAGTAGGCCAGGAAGAGCGAGAGGGCCAGCAGGATGCCGCGGAAGACCGACTGGCGCCCGGAGGCGATACCCGCAGGGATGGCGAAGAGGGTGACCAGGAGAATGGAGAGGGGCGCGGCGTAGTGGTTGTAGGTGGCGTAGGAGTCCTCGTGCTTTTGGCGGCGGGTGAGGCCGCTCTGGTCGCGCAGCTTACGGTTGAGTTTGCGGTCGGCGGCCGAGGAAAGGTCCGCCGAGGAGTTCTGGATGAGCACCTGGCGGGGCGTTTCGCCGAGGGTGTAGAAGGGCTTGGTGGGGAGGCTGGCGGGGCAACCCTTAGGGGGCGAGATGACCTGGTCGAGCTCGTCGTAGTAGGTGATGGTGATGCCGCCGAGGAGCCACCAGACGCCGTCGAGGTAGCGCGCCTTGGGGGCGGCAAAGGTGCGGTCCTTCGAGCCATCGGGGCGGTTGAAGGTGAGGCGGACGTCGAGGAACTCCTCGGGCTTGGCGGGGTCCATCTCGCCAATGATCCAGACGTGGTCGTTGCCCGGGGCGGCGTAGCCGATACCTTTGAGCGGCTCGCGGCCGGACTCTCGGAAGTCGGAGTTCTTGATGATCATCGCGCGGGCGGCGGCCGAGGGCTTGAGGAACTCGGTGTTGGCGAAGGAGGCGAGGGCGGCGAGGGCGGCGGTGAGGAGGATGGGGGCGGCGACGGTGGAGAGGCCGATGCCGCTGGCGCGCATTGCGATGAGCTCGCTATGGCGGCAGAGCTGCCACATCGTGTAGAGAGTGGAGAGGAGGAAGACGGCCGGCAGGAGCCACTCGAGGTACATCGAGAGGGTGCCGAAGAGGAAGTCGAGGGCCACCTGGCAGGTGACGTTGGCCTTGGGGTCGAAGCAGGCGCTGATGAGGTCGAAGCTCATAAAGAGCAAGGTCAGCGAGCAGAGACCGAGCAGGCAGATGCTGGCCGGGACGGCGAAGGTTCGCCACACGTAGCGGAAGAGGATACTCATTGGCCGACCACCTTTCCCAGGGCGCAGAGGGTGACGAGGGTTGCCGCGGCCGCGCCCAAGAGCAGCCCGGCAAGCCCCTGGCGCAGACGCGGATGGTCGGCAAGCCGGTCGCAGGCTACACGCAGGAGCCAGGGATAGAAGACCGCGAACATCCCGAAGGTGAGGCTGGCGTAGCCGAGGATGACGGGCACCAAGCGCCAGAGCGTCACCTGGTCGCGCACCGCCAGGATAACCGGCATTGGCCAGAGCATCAACAGTCCGCCGATAGCCCGCGCGCAGAGCAGGTTTTGCAGGAGCACTGGCGAGAGGATGGCGCAGAGGGCGGTCAAGAACAACAGCCGCGCGGGGGTGAGGAAGGCCAGGAGGTCGACCGGGTGGAGCCAGAGGCCGAGCCCCACCCAGACCCAGCAGAGCGTGGAGAGGGCGATGCCCAGCAACGGCGCGCGCGGTAGACGGCGCACCTGCGTGGCGGCGGCGGGAAGGAGGAGCCAAGCGCCGAGTGCGGCCAGTGCTCCGGCGAGGAGCCCGGTCAGCCATTGCGCAGTGAGGAGTGAAGGCATAGCGGAAGCTTTCTATTCGGTTAAGGGGTGGGGGCATTGCTGCCGGCCACGAAACGTTCGGAGGAGGCGCGCCATTCGCCCCAGGAGGCCTTGACGAAGGCGGTTAGCGGGATGGCGAGCAGGAGCCCCAGGAAGCCGCCCAGCTGCGTCCAGAAGAGGAGGGCGAAGACGATTTGCCAGGCCGAGAGCTTCATCCGCCCGCCCTGGATATAGGGCTGCATCACGTAGCCATCAAAGGTCTGAATGCAGCAGATGATGGCGAGGATGGCGCAGGTGTAGCCCAGGCCGCCGTGGAAGAAGGCAATCGGCAGGGTCACGCAGAGTCCCGAGAGGACGCCGAGATAGGGCATCAGGTTGAGCAGCCCGAGCACGAAGCCGAGGATGAAGCCGTTGGGCAGGCCGATAAGCTGGAAGGCCGTGCCGTAGAGGCAACCCTGGATGATGACATCGATAATCTGCCCGCGGAAGTAGGAGACGATGATGTCGTTGAAGTGCTGGAAGTGGCGTGCCACGGCGGTCCGCCCGTGGGCGCTGAGGAAGGGCAGGTGCTCGGCAAAGGCTTCGCCGGTGAGCGGCTTTTGCATCACGAAGATAATCCAGTAGAAGAAGGTCAGCAACCAGAGCAGGAAGGCCGACCCGGCCGAGAAGACCGCTCCGCCCACGTGGCCTCCCTTTCCGGCCCAGTCGAGCGCCTTGGCAATGGAGAACGAGCCATCCTCCGCAAGGAGCCCGGTCATCGTCGGCAAGATCTCCTGGAGCAGCTCCTTCGCCTCCGGGAAGCGTTCTGGCAACTGCGTGCGCAGCTTGGCCACGGCCTCGGGGAAGGCGCGCGCGGCATTCGTCCCCTGCTCCACCAGGAAGGCGCCGAAGAACCAACACAGCAGCGCAATCGGCACCAGGAACGAGAGGGTGAAGGCACAGACGGCCAACACCTCGCGTCCGCCCAACCAACTTTTCAGCCGCGCGTACCACGGCCGCGTGAGCAGGCTCAGGAAGAAGGCCACAATCACCGGCCCGACCACGTGCAAGAAGTAGCCCAGCCCGCGCAACAGCAGCCCCATCAGCACCACCACCCCCACGCCCAAGGCAATACAGCACAGCAACGTCAGCGACGAAGTGATGACGCGGTTCTGGAAGTCCGAGAAGGCCAAGATACGGCGGTCGCGCGGGTTAGTCATGGGCATTATCCTCCACCGAGAAGCTCTCGGACGCGATGGAATTGACGGTTAGGCGCGTGATGCGGCTCGAGCCGGTGCGCTTGATGCGGAACTCGCGCGGCACCCACCGCCCCTCCTCGCGCCCAATCTTCTGCACATACATCAGGCGTGCCACCTCCCCGGCCTCGCCCAGTTGCGCGGTCTGCAACAGGTTGCCTGTGGCCTCGTCCACCCAAATGCGCACGGCCGAGAGCCCGGCAATCGGCTCCGGCGGCCGCGCCTCGATGACCGCCGTCGAGCGCCCGCTCACGCGCAGCGGGATGGCGCGCTGGCGGCACTCGGCCTCGGGGACGGCGCGCAGGTCCAGCCACCACAGGTAGTCGAAGGCCAGGTCCATCCAGGTGAGGTCGCTCTCGGCAATGGGGGTATTCAGGCGGGCCTGCTCCACGCGTTGCCCTTCGGAGGTGATGAGGGTGAGCTTGGGTTTGCCCCCTTCGCGCGTCAGTTCGGCCTCCTGCAAGGGCGTGTCGCCGGAGCCCTCGATGGCGTAGAGCCGGCAGTGGGCGCGGGGGGCGGCAGTGCTCCAATCGAGCTGAAGGGTGTAGGGAAAGAGCTTTTCGCGCTGACCGCGCTGCTCGGCGGTGCCCACCCGCCCGCGAATAGTCAGCTGCTCGCGCGGGAACATCAGCCGCGCCTGCAAGAGAATCTGCAGCGGCGAGAGCCCCTCGATGGCGCTCTCGGCCAACCCCGTGGTGGCCAGGCAAAACGCCAGCGCGCACCCCAACAATAGCTTTGCTGCGCGCCTCATCGCATCGCCCTCCGCTTGAAGTCGCGCGAGAGGGAGAAGTCGAGGTTGTTGCGCATCCAGGTTGCGCGGGCGGCGGCCTTGAACCAGGGCGGGAAGCTGCGCACGGCCTCGGGCAGGTAGGCCCGCTCAAGGAGATCGCGGCAGATTGGCTCAGAGAGGTGGTTGTCGTCGAAGGTCAGCGCAGTCATCATCGGGGGGAGGCTTCGGGGGCGGTGCTTGGGGGAGATGACACCCAAGTCCCAGGCTAGGTGGAAGTCGGAGAGACAGTCGCTCAGTTCGTCGGGGGTAATCATCAGCGCCACGCGGAGGGTGGCCTGCAGACGGCTGACGATGTCGAGCAGCACATAGGGCTCCTCCACGAGCACCCGCTCGCGCGCATTGCGCTCCTGGCGAATGATGCTTCCCAGGAAGCGCTGCAGCGTGCGCGTCTCCTCCACGGCGTTGTAGCGCAGCGAGCGGCCGTTGAAGAGGATACAGAGCGCGCCGGGGGGTGTTTGCGTGCCGGTGTCGTTGTTCGTATCGATGCGCAGTTCGGAGAAGTTTGCGGCATTCTCCAGTTCGCGCAGGTGGTCAAAGTGCATCAACCCGGCCAAGTGGAGCCACACGCGCAGCCGGAAGCCCGAGCCGGTGAGCGTCAGTTGGCGCGTCAGATAGCCCAGCTGCTCGGTGCGCGCGAAGTTGAGGACAGGCTCCAGACGGTCGACGAAGCGCTGCAACTGCTCGGCTAGGCGGTCGTAATCTGCCGGCGAGAGTTGCCGCGCGCTGGCGATGACCGAGAAGGCCAGATGGTTCGCGCCCATCACCTCGCACCAAAGGGGCGCCTCGACGCCCTCCGGCTTGGCCAGATAGAGCAAGGCATAGCCCGGCAGACGGCTCTCGGGGGCGGTGAGCAGCATCACGTGCAGGTGCGTGTTGAACGCCTCAAGCTCGTCCGTCAGGTCTAGGAAGTTCAGTGCGCACGCTTGCAATCGCTTGATGACCTCTTTTGAGCGCCGCCGCCGAGCAGCATCGCTCATCCGGTCCGGGAAGGGCATCCCCTCCAGGTTGCGCACAAAGGCAAACTGCGCGCAGAGGCAAATCTGTCCGCGTTCGGTGGGCATCGGCGTGAGGTCGTCTTTAAGCGCCATAGTTCCCTCCTGGCGCGCCCTCCGCGCCGCCGAGCGAGCGCTTGAGCGCCTCAAACTCGGCCTTCAACCGCTTGGCGGTGGCGTAGTCCTCGCGCTTGATCGCCTCGGCCAACTCGGCCTTCAACGCCTGCAACCGCTCCCGGCCACTCGCCTGCTTGGCCACGCCAAAGGTGCCGCCGAAGGCCGTGCAGTCATTGAGCTCGGCTAGGAGCGGCGCAATCGCCTCGCGGAAGACTTCGTAGCACTTGGGGCAGCCCATCAGCCCCGAGGCGCGGATCTCCTCGAGTGCCTGACCGCACTTGGGGCAGCGCGCCTCGTCCGGATTGCCCCCCGCTTCGGAGAGGAGCGAGGAGAGTTGACCAAACATCTTGCCCAGCTCATTGAGCGCTTCCGGCGGCGGCTTCGGGGGCGACCAGCCTTCGTCATCTCCACCCGGGGGCAGACCCGGATTGACTCCCGGCGGCAACTCATCGGGCGAAAACTCCATTGCGGCCACCTGGATGCCGCGCTCTTGACCAAAGGCCTCCTCGCGCTCGGCACAGGCGCGGCAGACATAGAGCTCCTCGCGTCCTTTCCCCGGTTTGTCGCGGAAGAGGACCGTTTCGGCCTCGTTCTTGTGGCAAATCTCACACTTCATTGCGCGCGCCTCCCTTCCCATTCGGCCAACGCGGCCATCAACTCCTCGGGTTCTGGGAGCCGCCCCGCGCCGGTCACGCCGCAAGCCAGTTCCCCGGCCTTGGGCAAGAGCACCTGCGCACCCCGTGCGCGCAGCGTCTCGACATTTGCCTGCGTGGCCGCGTGCTCCCACATGCGCGTATTCATCGAGGGCGCCACCCACATCGGCTTGCCCGGCGGCAAGGCCAGCGCGGTCTCGGTGAGCAGGTTGTCGGCCAGACCGTGCGCCAGCTTCGCGAGCGTATTGGCCGAACACGGTGCCACCAGGAAGAGGTCGCACCAATCGGCCAAGGCGATATGCCGCGGGTGCCAATCGGCGTTCGGCGCAAAGGCATCGCGCTCGACCGCCCGCTGCGAGAGCGTCCGCCAGGTAATCTCCCCCACGAAGTCTAGCGCGTGCGCCGTGGCCACCACCTGCACCTGCCAACCGCGCGCGACCATCAGCCGCACCAGCGAGCAGACCTTATAGCAGGCAATTGCGCCGGTCACCCCCAAGAGCACCTTGGGCGGCTGCGCGTCATTGGGCAGAGGCATCGTCATCGCAATCCTCGCTTACAGCTCTCCGCTGCGCACCAGCAGGATGTCGCGAATGCGGCGGTAGGCCACGGAGAGTTCGTCATTGACCACCCGGTAGCGGAACTCGCCGGCGCGGTCCATCTCCCCCTGCGCATTCTGCAAGCGCAGGGCAATCGTCTCGGGCGAATCTTCGCCGCGCCCGACAAGCCGCCGCTCCAGCTCTTCCATACTCGGCGGCTCGATAAAGATATCCACAAAGCCCGCGCGCAGCGGATCGTCCTCCGGCAGCCGGGCAATCGTCTCGCGCACCGCCGCCGCGCCCACCACGTCGATATCCATCAGCACGCTCTGCCCCTCGGCAAAGGCTTCGCGCACCGGCTCGGCCGGCGTGCCATAGCAATTCCCGTGCACCACTGCGTGCTCGAGCAGCTTCCCCTCGGCCACCAACTGGTCGAACTTCGCCTGCGAGACGAAGAAGTAGTCCGCCCCGTCCTCTTCCATCCCGCGCGGCGCGCGCGTGGTGCATGAGACCGAATAGGTAATCTCCGGGAAGTCCTGCAACAACATGTCGCACAACGTACTCTTCCCAGCCCCGCTCGGGGCGCTCATCACAATCAGCAACGGTTTCATCAGCTCTCTCTTCTCCAAATCCATAGGCCCCCAGTATACCACAAGTGTGCTCGCTGCGCGAGCAGTCGACAGTGGACAGTCGACAGCGGACAGCCGACAGCCGACAGCGGACAGCGGACAGCCGCGTTTTGACATAGCTCCTCGCGTTGCTCGGATTTCCGCGACGGAGGGGCTGGGGGTGGAACTACACCTGGGCCGACTCTCAGACGCATCCGCCCCGGGTTTGAGGTCCATCCGCCCCGGGTTCGCCTCGAGGTAGGCCCGGGTTCGAGGTCGACCCGGGGC
>CAMGJH010000018.1 GCA_946056345.1 uncultured Lentisphaeraceae bacterium
GGCCCGGGTTGACCTCGAGGTAGGCCCGGGTTGACCTCGAGGTAGGCCCGGGTTGCCCCTCGACCCGGGCCGGGTTCGTTTTAGACCCGGGGCAAGGGGGTGGGGCAGGCGTTTCGCGCGTGCGCGCGCGTACGCGTTAATATAATAGGGTTGTGTGGCGGGGGCGTGTTTTGCGTGCGGGCGGGGGCTTGTGGTATAATGCGCGTGTATGAGGACATCGTGGACTCTTTTCACCTTGGCAGGCTTGCCGATCCGCGCCCATCTCTCGGTGGGGCTGTTGGTGGTGTATATGCTGTGGTCGATGGGGCACCTGGGGTGGGGGCTCTATTTGGCGGCGGTGCTGCTGGCTTCCATCCTGCTGCACGAGTTGGCGCATAGCGCGGTGGCGATTGCCTTTGGGGGGCGGGTGGTTTCAATTGAACTGCAGCTGCTGGGCGGGGCGGCGATGATTTCGCGTCTGCCGCCGAGGGCTTGGCAGGAGACGTTGATGGCGTTGGCCGGGCCGGCGTGCTCGTTGGCATTGGCGGCGGCGTTGTTGTTCGGGAGCGTAGCGTTGGGGCGGGAGGTCTTTGACCCCTGGAGCCAGCGGGTGATGGTGGAGGCCAATCCCTACTTGGCGATGGCGGGCTTTCTGAATCTGGGCTTGGGGTGCTTTAATCTCATTCCGGCCTTCCCGATGGATGGGGGGCGAGTGTTGCGCTCGGCGTTGGAGTGCTTTGGGCTGGGGAAGCTGCGGGCGACGACGGTGGCGGTGCGCGTGGGACAGGGGATTGCGGTGTTGTGGGCCGGGCTGTGGGCGCTTTCGTTCCTGACGGGCGTTGAGGTGCCGTGTCCGGATGCGGTGACGGGCTTTGGGGCCTATCTGTGGGAGTTGGTTTTCGGCGTCCGCTCGCTGCTGATGCCGCTGATTGCGTATATGATTTGGGTCGTTGGCCGGCGTGAACTGGCGTATGTGCGGGCGACGACTGCTATGGGAGCGTGGCGATGAGTCTTGCCGTTGGTATTGTTGGTTTGCCGAATGTTGGGAAGTCGACGCTGTTCAATGCGTTGACGCGGGCGCAGAATGCGGAGGCGGCGAATTATCCCTTCTGCACCATCGAGCCGAACAAGGCGACGGTGCCGGTGGCCGACGCGCGGGTGGAGAAGCTCGCCGAGATTTGCAAGAGCGGGCGCATCATTCACGCTACGGTGGACTTTACGGACATCGCCGGGCTCGTGCGCGGGGCCTCCAAGGGCGAGGGGCTGGGGAACCAGTTCCTGGGCAACATTCGCGAGTGCGATGCCATCTTGGAGGTGGTGCGCTGCTTTGACAATGACGACGTGGTGCACGTGGAGGGATCGGTGGACCCGGTGCGCGACGTGGGGATTATCGAGACCGAGCTCATCCTCGCTGACCTGCAGAGTTTGGAGAAGCGGTTGGACCGCCTGAGTCGCCAGGCGCGCGCCGATAAGTCGCTGGCCAAGGAGGTCGAGGCGATGAAGGCGTTGCAGGCTCACCTGGATGGCGGAAATCCGGCCCGGACGCTGGTCTATGACGATGTGGACGCGCTGGCGGCCTGCCGCAAGGAGTTGCACTTCCTCACCGATAAGCCGGTCATCTATGTGGCCAACGTGGGCGAGGAGGACCTGGGGCAGGCGGATAACGCGCACGTGGAGGCCTTGAAGGGTCACGCCCAGGCAAACGGGTGCGACGTGGTGACCATCTGTGCCTCAATGGAGGCGGACCTGGTGGGGCTCTCGGAGGCTGAGCAGGCCGACTTCCTGCAATCCTACGGGCTGGAGCAGTCGGGCCTCGATGCCACCATTCGCAAGGCCTATCACACGCTCGGGTTGCAGAGCTTCTTCACCGCCGGGCCGATGGAGGCGCGTGCGTGGACCATCCGCCAGGGGTGGACCGCGCCCAAGGCCGCCGGCGTCATTCACACCGATTTCGAACGGGGCTTCATTCGCGCCGAGGTCGTCTCCTACGATGACTTCGTGGCGTTGGGCGGGGAAGCCCACGCCCGCGAAAAGGGGCTCCTGCGCGTGGAAGGCAAGGACTACGTGATGCGCGAAGGCGACGTGGTCCACTTCCTCTTCAATGTCTAAGGCAAGGTTTGGCATAGTGAAATACGATCTTCCCTCCTCGAACTCCTCGCTCAAGCGGACGCTGCTCACCTGGGGGCTTCCGATTGCCGGATGGGCCGTGCTCATCCTCCTGTGGATGCTCTTTGCCGGGCGCGGCGATAAGGCCGAGGCCGCAACGGGCGAAACGAAACCCGCTGCCGAGGCCGTCCAGCCCGCCGCGCAGCAGCCTGCCGCGCCGGTGGCCGAGCAGCCGGCGGCTGTGCCCGAGGTCAAGCCCGCCACGCCTGAGGCGCCCACCAATGTCTTCCCCTCTACGCCCTACGACTTTGCCGGGGCGGTCTCCTTCATCGGCCTGCCCAATGAGCGCGGCTGCGGGACGGGGATCTTGGTCGACCCGGCCAAGCGGAAGGTGCTGTGGGCGAAGTCGGCCGAGAAGGCCGTGCCGATTGCGTCGATGACCAAGATGATGACGATGCTTCTGGCCGAAGAGGCCATCCAGGCCGGGCGCGTCACGCGCGAGACGGTCATTCCCGTTTCGGTGGAGGCCTATAAGATTGGCGGCTCGCAGGTGTGGCTCGACCCCAAGGAGGCCTTCCCCCTGGGCGAACTGATGAAGGCTATTGCCATTAAGTCGGCCAACGATGCCGCCTACCTAGTGGGCGAGTATCTCGGCGGCGGGGACATTGGCGCCTTCATCAAGGAGATGAACCGCCGCGCCAAGGCCCTGGGGATGACGCATACCACCTTCTACGACGCGCACGGTCTGGGCGACGCGGCCAAGCGCGACAACCTGGCCTCGGCCTATGATATGGTGCTCTTGGGCGAACATCTGCTCCGCTACCCGGAGGCGATGCGCCTGGCCTCAACGCGGATGGACACCTTCCGCAACGGCAAGACCGAGCTCAAGAACCACAATAACCTCGTCTACCAGCGCGTGACGGGCGTGGACGGTCTGAAGACCGGCTACACGCGCGCCTCGGGCTACTGCGTCACCTTCTCCTGTCTCCGGGGCGGCCGCCGGTTGGTTGGTTGCGTGACCGGGTTTTCCACCGCCAAAGAACGAGACGCCTTCTGCAAGGCGCTCCTAGCATGGGGGTACACCAAATGAAGCATACAGCACAATTCGGCACGTGGGCGCGGGGCCTCTGCCTGGGCCTCTTGGGCGTAACGCTCCTCTGCGGCTGCGCGTCGGGCATCGAAGAGCGTATCACCGAGAAGCAGGAGGTCTTCTCCGCCTATCCGAGCGAGGTGCAGGAGCGTCTGCGACGGGGGCAAATCCGCTTGGGCGACGATGCCGAGGCGGTCTGGATCGTCTACGGCGAGCCGCGCGAACGGTTGCGTCGTCTGGATGCCAATGGCACGACGGAGGTCTGGATCTACAAGATTCTCGGCTACAACGAGCGCCTCTATCCCACGGCCCGCCCAGTCTACCGCGATGTGCGCGGGCACATCCACGGCAGCTACTACCTCGAAGATACGCCCGAATACGAGTGGAAAGAGGTCCTTCGCATTGAGTTCTCGAAGGGCCATGTGACGGCGGTTCAGCAGACGAACTGACCGCCTTATCCCAAAATCTTCCGCAGGAAGTGCCCGGTGTAAGAGCCGGGCACTTTTGCGACAGCCTCGGGGGTGCCTTGGGCCACGAGCGTGCCGCCGCGGTCGCCGCCCTCGGGACCGAGGTCGAGGAGCCAGTCGGCGGACTTGATGACATCGAGGTTGTGCTCGATGACGACGATGGTGTTGCCCTGGTCGCGCAAGCGCAGGAGGAGGGTGAGGAGTTTGTGGACGTCGGCAAAGTGTAGGCCGGTGGTCGGCTCGTCTAGGATGTAGAGGGTACGCCCGGTGGCGCGTTTGGAGAGCTCGGTGGCCAACTTGATGCGCTGGGCTTCGCCGCCGGAGAAGGTGGTGGCGCTTTGGCCCAGCTTGATGTAGCCCAGGCCGACCTCCGCGATGGTGCGCAACTTGTTGGCAATGGCGGGAATCTCGGCAAAGCACTCCAAGGCTTCGTCGACGGTCATCTCGAGGACATCGGCGATGGACTTGCCCTTGTAGCGAACTTCGAGCGTTTCGCGGTTGTAGCGCGTGCCGCCGCACTGTTCGCAGGGCACGTACATATCCGGCAGGAAGTGCATCTCTAGGCGCTTGAGCCCCTCGCCCTGGCAGACCTCGCAGCGGCCGCCCTTGACGTTGAAGGAGAAGCGCCCGGGCGCATAGCCGCGCATCTTGGCCGCCGGAGTCTGGGCGAAGAGTTCGCGGATGGCGGTGAAGCAGCCAGTGTAGGTGACCGGGTTGGAGCGCGGGGTGCGGCCAATGGGCGATTGGTCAATCTCGATCATCTTGTCGAGGGCCTTGAGGCCGGTGATTTTGCGGTAACGGCCGGGCTGCTCGCGCGCGCCGTTGAGGGCGTGGGCCAGGGCCTCCTTGAGAATGTCGTCGACCAAGGTGGACTTGCCGGAGCCCGAGACCCCCGTCACGCACACGAAGCATCCCAGCGGCAGGCGCACGGAGAGATCTTTGAGGTTGTTGCAGGTGCAGCCTTCGAGGGTGAGCCAAGCCTTGCCCGGGGCCACGCGCGGGTGGGGGATGGGCACGGCCTTGCGGCCGGTAAGGTAGTCGGCCGTCAGCGACCGGCGGCACTTGAGGAGCCCTGCGGCCGGGCCCTGGTAGACCACTTCGCCGCCGAGGCGCCCGGCGCCGGGCCCAATGTCGATAAGGTAGTCCGCGCGGCGGATCATCTCCTCGTCGTGTTCCACCACCACCACGGTGTTGCCGCGCTTTTGCAGGCGGTGGAGCATATCGATGAGGCGCTCGTTGTCGCGCGGATGGAGGCCGATGGTCGGCTCGTCGAGGACGTAGAGCACACCAACCAGGCCGCTGCCAATCTGCGAGGCCAGGCGGATGCGTTGCATTTCGCCGCCCGAGAGGGTCGAGCTCTCGCGGTCGAGGGAGAGATAGTCGAGCCCCACATCGACCAGGAAGGCCAGGCGCTTGCGGATCTCCTTGAGGATTTCGGCTGCCACGCGCGCCTCGTGCGCCTCCAATGCCTCGCGCACCAGGTGGTCGGGCCCGGGCTGGGCGTTGGCGAGAAGTTCGTCGAAGAAGCGCAGCGCTTCGCGCGCCGGCAGGTGCAGCAGGTCGGGCAAGGTCCAGCCGGCGATCGTGGCCACGCGGCTCTCCGGGCGCAAGCGCGCGCCGTGGCACTCGGGGCACAACTGCGGAGCGAGGAACTGCGAGAGCGTCTCGCGCGTGTCGTCGTTGTCGCACTCGGCGTAACGACGCTGAAGGTTGGGCAGGACGCCCTCGAAGGGCTTCTCCATCGTGTTGCGCACGCCTTTGAGGTAGTAAACCAGCGTGACCGGCTCGCTGCCTGTGCCGTGCATCAACTCCTCGCGAAAGCGCTTGGGCAGCTTGCAGAAGGGCGTCTCGACGTCCACCCCGCGCGCCTCGGCGAAGGCGGCGATAAGCCAGTTATAGTACATTAGCAGGTGGTGGCCACCGCGACGCCAGCCCACGATGGCTTCGCGCAAGGGCTTGGTTTTGTCTGGCACCACGAGCGCTTCGTCAAAGACCATCAGCGCGCCGAGCCCCGAACAGGCCGGACAGGCTCCGTAGGGCGAGTTGAAGGAGAAGCTGCGCGGCCGCAGCGCCTCGAAGGAGATGCCGCAGTCGGCGCAAGCATTCTTCTCGGAGTAGAGCGTGCTCTCGCCGCCGACGATTTGCACCTCCACCAGCCCCTCGGAGAGGCGCAGCGCTTGCTCAATACTGTCGGTCAGGCGCGTGTGGATGGTCGGCTTGAGGACGATGCGATCGACCACCGCATCGATGCGGTGCGCGCACTTCTTGTCGAGCTCGGGCCACTCGCTTTCAATCTCCACGAGCGTGCCATCGACCCGCGCGCGGACGTAGCCCTGGCGCAACATCAGCTCGCGCACCTCTTCGTGCCGCCCCTTCCGTCCCCGAACGATGGGCGAGAGCAAAACCAACTTCGTTCCCTCCGGCAATGCCATCAAGCGGTCGACAATCTCCTCGGCGCTCTGTGGGCGGACTGCCTTGCCGCACTTCGGGCAGTGGGCGTGGGCAATGTTGCCCCAGAGCAGACGCAGGTAGTCGAGGATTTCGGTGACGGTGGCCACGATGGAACGCGGGTTGCTGCCGCTGGCGCGCTGCTCAATGGAGATGGCCGGGGAGAGGCCCTCGATGTGCTCGACCTCGGGCTTCTGCAACTGGTCGAGGAATTGGCGGGCGTAGGCCGAAAGGCTCTCCACATAGCGCCGCTGCCCCTCGGCATAGAGCGTGTCGAAGGCCAGAGAACTCTTGCCCGACCCCGAGAGGCCGGTGATGACAGTCAGCGAGTTGCGCGGGATGCGCACATCGATATTCTTGAGGTTGTTCTGCCGTGCGCCGGTGATGACGATCTCGCCATTCTCCTCGTGCGCGGAACGCTTCTTGGCCATAATCCTCTCCTTACTTGCACGCGCAGAAGGGCCGCACGCGGGCAATCTCGCGCTCGCCGCAGGCCACCATGACCAGCCGGTCAATCCCGAGCGCAATTCCGGCCGTCGGCGGCATTCCGGGCAGGTCGGCCAAGAAGGCCTCGTCGACGGGGTAGGTGGGCAGCCCCCGCGCCCGGCGCATCGCAATCGTCTCCTCGAAGCGCCGCCGCTGTTCGGCCGCATCAATCAACTCTCCATAGCCGTTGGCAATCTCCATCCCCGCCAGATAGGCCTCGAAACGCTCGGCTACGCGCGGATCTTCGGGGTTGACCCGTGCCAAGGCCGCCGCCTGAACGGGGTAATCGGTGAGGTAGGTGAGCCCCTCGCGCGGCAGGGCCGGCTCGATTTTGAGGGCCATATCCTCGTCAAAGCGATCCTCGTCCCACGCCTCCAAGGGGTCCCATCCGGCCCATTTACGGTAGGCTTCGGCCACCGTTAGGCGCTGCGGCACCACCGTTTGCCCCAGCACGGCCGAGACCAAGTCCGCCACATCGGCGTAGAGCGCGCCAATCTCCTCGCCCGGCCGATACCACTCCAGGAGCGTGAACTCCGGGTTGTGCCGCCGGCCAATCTCCCTCGCGCGGAAGCAGGGACCGAGCTGGTAAATCTTCCCGGCCCCGTGCGCCAGGAGCCGCTTCATGTGTAGCTCGGGGGACGTGCGCAGCCAGTGGTCGCCCGAGGGCGGGGGTTCGAGGAAGGCCTCGTTCGCCGGTGCCGGAATCCGCACGGGCGTCTCCACCTCCGTGAAGCCGCGCTCATCAAAGAAGCGCCGCACGCGCCGCAACACCTCTGCCCGGCGCACCAACGCCTCCCACGCCACCACACCGCTATCGCTTGCCATTGTCTGAGCCCTCTCCACTGACCTCAATAAAAGAGCAACCACAAAGAACACGCCGTTCCCCGTGGTTGCCATTCAACAAAAGCACGTGTGCTTTTACTTGCGCATCCGGCAGAAGCTCTCGATTGCCGAGTGGAAGTCCTTCGAAAAGACGCCGGCCGTCTTGCGGTCGATCGCCGTCTTCACACACTTGGCCACGAAGGTTTCCAGGAGGAACTGCCCGAAGGCGTGCAGGTTGTTCTTCGTCTGCAGAATCAGGGCGAGCACTTCGGTGCGCGGCTGGTCCTTGGCGATGGCCTCGCCGATAACGTCACACGATGCAATGATCTTGCTGATGCGCTGCTCGAAGGTGCCCTCGTTAATCAGCGCGATCTCGCGATTGGTCTGGCAGAAGCTGCGAATACCCTGATTGAAGCGCTCCGAGAAGGTAGACGGGTCGGCTGCGGCAATTGACTTCTGCACGGCATCAGCAATGTAGTCATCGAGCAACAACTGGCCCAGCTGGTGGAGTGCGTTTTTCGCGGCGCTGACTTGCAGGAGCGTATCGGTGCAGGGCGACTTGCTCTTAATCATACGCAAGATGCCTTTGCACTGGCCTACGACCTTGTTCAGGCGGCGTTGGAATGCCATTCTGTCTGTATCGTCAATCATAGTAACCTCTGTTTTATACTTGGCTCACCAAAAGGGTGCCCAACCAATTGCAACTATTGTAGTATATACCTCGGTCAAAAACAAGGATAAAATACGCGCTTTGGCCGGAAAAGTGGCCTGTTTGGCCAAAACGCGCGCGTTTTTTCTGGGGCTGAGGCTTGTTTTGGCCGATTGTGTGCGCCGTTGTGCCGCCGTGAGGCCATAACTTACCGAGCAGTCCTCGACGGAGGCGTCTGGCGCATTTCAGCTTCCAGTTGCGCCAGAGGGCCATAGTGCGCCTCTAGCCACGCCGCGCCATCTTCGCCCCGGCGGCAAGCTGCATTGAGCGGCACCAGCAGCGCCTGGTAGTCCCCTGCGTGGTGGCGTACGATTAGCGTCTGCAGCAACGCCGCCGCATGCGTATAGCCCTGCCGATAGTCGGCCTGGGCCGGCGCGACCCACCGGGCTGGCTCGGGGAGGATGACGTAGTCGCGCACATAATCGGCAATCCCTTCAACCAGCCAACTCGGCGTGGTTCCGCCGGGATAACCTTGCACCACGTGCGTGAACTCGTGCAGCACCATCCCGGCATCCTCGGGCATCCGCTGCATATAGGGGGCCGAGAGGGTGACCGCCCGCCCCAAGGTCACTCCGGGCGGCGCCGAGGGCTCCTCGGTTAACGCCACCTCAATCGGCGCCGGGTCATCTGCCACGCCCAACGCCTCGGCAATCCGAGGCAGATAGACTGTGGCCAGCCCCTCCAAAATCGCTCGTCGCCCCACCGAGATTCCCGGTGCAAAGCGTAGCCGCCCAACCGGCTCGGCCCAGGCAAATGAAACAGCCATGAGATAAAGGCATACCATCATCAATCGACGCATAGCGTTGCTCCTTTCTGTGGCCTTTACAGTAGCACACCGCTTCACGCCAGGGCAAGGCCCGCCCCCGGGCGTGTGACAAGATTTAACAGACTTTGTGCAAAAAGTGCTTGACAGCCTGAAATGGGTATGCTACATTCACACCGTTTTTAAGACATCTCCTACACACAGACACAACCCCACCCAAGAAGATATAAAAATGCCGGCCAGGTTTTCTGGCCGGCTCTTCTTTTATCATCTCCTCTCCTCAAGGTTCTTCACGCATGTGCGCCGATTGCCTATCTATTCCTAACGCGGCGAAAGGACCGCGCGGAACGCTCCCTTTCCCGCAGATGCCGTGCCCTGACCTCTTCGCTGCGCACGCGCCTCCATCACCTTGACCTTGCTATTCCACCCCCGCTATCGCGCCCCTTCGATGCCTGTCGCGGCTAGGTGTTTGTATAGATAGTTCCGGGGGGTTCTTTTGTGGCACTTGTAGAAAAAGGCCGAAAAGGGCACATTTTTCATCCGCCCCGGGTTCGCCTCGAGGTAGGCCCGGGTTC
>CAMGJH010000019.1 GCA_946056345.1 uncultured Lentisphaeraceae bacterium
CCCCGCGCCTAAGATCTTCAAGGCCGGCTTCTTGAATAGTTGCGAACTGGTCTTCTGTTGCTGGAACAAAGGGCACACCTGGAACTTCCTTTCGCAAGCGGAGATGCATAACTTCATCGAAAGCCCGATTTGCATGGGGCCTGAGCGTTTGCGCAACCCGAAGCATCCAACGCAAAAGCCAGTCTCTATTCTAAAGAAAATGGTTGCCATCGCCAGTTGCGAGGGGGATGTTATCTTTGATCCCTTTATGGGGGTCGGATCCATTGGCGAAGCTGCGCTTTCCCTCAACCGGCGGTTTGTTGGGTTTGAGCGGGACAAGGCTTATTTCGAGGCCGCTGCAAAACGATTGGCCCCGTATGCCCAAGGGGAGGCATGTGAATATGCGTGAGATGAAAACAAAGGCCTTTCTAAAATGGGCAGGAGGAAAAGAACGCGAATTGCCCTACATCTTGCCGTGCTTGCCTGCGTACGAGCATTACTACGAACCCTTTGTGGGCGGCGGCGCTGTCTTTGCGTCCGTTACGGCAGCGCACTACTTTATCAATGACAAATCTGAGGAATTGGCGGGCTTCTATCGTGCAATTGCAGGACAAGACAGTGCTTTTTACAGATGGATAGAGGCCATTTGTGAGAGCTGGGAGCGGTTATTGGACTTTGCCTCGCCACAAGGTTTAGATAGCAAGGCCCCAGAGCCCTTCGATTGCCTGGTGCCTGAAGCCTTGCCGACGGATGTCATTCTGTCGGCCTTCCCGTGGCATCGCCATATCTTTCGCCAAGAGATTGCCAAGGGGCTTAAGCGAAAATCCTCACGGCTAGTTGCCTTGGAACGAGACTATGGACCGCTAAAACCGGAGGATGTGCAGGATGCCTTCCAGACGGTTCTCCTAGGCAGCCTGTATATGTATTTCCGCCATCTCTATAACTGCGCCGAGGTGCAACAGATCCCGGGGCTGCCAACGGCGTTGTTCTTATTTATTCGCAGTTATGCGTATAGCGGGATGTTCCGGTATAACGCTCAGGGGGCCTTTAATGTGCCCTACGGGGGACGTGGATACAACCGTAAATCGCTTCGTGGCAAGCTTGACTACTATAGGTCTACCGCGCTGACGGAGAAGTTCTCCCGCACGACGGTCTTCAATCTCGACTTCGAGGACTTCCTCTGTCGTTGCCAACCCTCGGCAAACGACTTCCTCTTTCTAGACCCGCCCTATGATAGCGACTTCTCGACTTATGCCAAGAACGCATTTACGCGCCGCGATCACGAGCGCCTAGCCTCGTGGTTGCTCACAGCAACTCAGGCGAAGTGGATGCTGGTTATCAAGCGGACCCCTTTTATCGAGCGGCTTTATTTAGGCCACGGGCTCTCGATTGCAAGGTTTGACAAGACCTATCAGGTAAGCTTTATGAACCGGAATGACCGACAGGCCGAGCACTTGATGATTGCCAACTATCCCTTACTGTTGGAAGCATCTACGCAAGTAGCCGCGCAGCGAGCGGTTTGACGCAGCTTGCACGAGGCTTCACACGCGCATAGCGAGCACCTCACGAACCGCGAACAACTGGCCGCTCTCAAGGCGGGGTGTGTGCGCGGGGAGAGAGAGTGTGGTAGAATGGCGGCGTTTTGTGAGTTCTATTGGAGTGCGACATGCGCGTTTCGCTGAGTTGGCTGAATGAGTTTGTGGATTTGAGCGACCAGACGGTTCAGGGGGTCTCGGACCTGCTGACCTTCTCGGGTGTTGAGGTCGAGGGGATTGAATCGACCGGGGTGGTGCTCGATGGGCACTTTGTGGTGGGCGAGGTGGTGGATTGTCAGGCGCATCCGAACTCGGATCACTTGCATGTGTGCAAGGTCTTTGATGGCACCGAGACGCTGCAGATTGTCTGCGGCGCGCCGAATGTGCGTACGGGGGTGAAGGCGCCGCTGGCGAAGATCGGCGCGGTGATGCCCGGGCCCGAGGGGTTCGCTATTAAGAAGGGGAAGTTGCGGGGCGTTGAGAGCTTTGGGATGCTTTGCTCGAAGGACGAGTTGGGGCTGGGCGGGGCGCATGAGGGGATTTGGGAGTTGCCGGACGAGGCGGTGGCGGGGGCGAGTGTGCAGCCGTTTATGCCGCCGGCGGAGACGGTCTACGACTTGGAAGTGACGTGGAATCGCTCGGACTGCCTTTCGGTGCGCGGGATTGCGCGTGAGTTGGCGGCGTTGCTCCATCGGCCGTTGAAGGCGGTGGCGGTGGACTTCCCGGAGGCGGGCGCGCCGGTTGAGCAGATGGCGAAGGTGGTGGTGGAGGCACCGGAGCTCTGCCCGCGCTACACGGCGCGTGTGGTGACGGGGCTGGACCCCAAGGCGCCGACACCGGCGTGGATGGTGCAGCGGCTGGAGGCGTGCGGTCAGCGGTCGCTGGGGTTGGCGGTGGATGTGACGAATTACGTGATGCTCGAGCTCGGGCAGCCGTTGCACGCCTTTGACCATACGACCTTGGCCGAGCGGACGGTGGTGGTGCGCCGCGCGAAGGCCGGGGAGAAGCTGCGCACGCTCGATGGCAAGGAGCGCGCGCTCGATGAGACGATGTTGGTGATTGCCGACCCGCAGAAGGCGACGGCCGTGGCGGGGATTATGGGCGGCGAGGAGACCGAGGTGGAGAACGCTACCGGCACGGTGCTCCTGGAATCGGCCCTCTTCGATGCGGCGAGCGTGAAGTTTACGGCCACGGCCCTGGGGATGAACTCCGAGGCCACCTATCGCTTTGCGCGCGGGGTGGACCGCGATTTGGCCGACGAGGCGAGCCGCCGCGCGGTGAGTTTGCTGGTGAAGTATGGCGGGGCGACGGCGTGCGCGGGGGTGATTGATGTGGATAACCGCCCGACCGAGCCGATTGATGTGCCGCTCTCCTACAAGCGTGTGTGCGAGGTCATTGGCGTGACGGTGGCGCCGGAGCGGGTGGATGAGATTTTGACTTCGCTGGGGATCGAGAAGGTCTCGGGCGATGGCGAGCGGGCGATCTTCCGTAGCCCGAGCTGGCGGTATGATTTGACGCGCGAGGCGGACCTGATTGAAGAGGTGACGCGGATGAATGGTCTGGACGCCATTCCCACGCAGTTGCCGACACTCGCGGCCGTTTCGCAGTTGCCCGAGGAGAGCTTCCGCGCCAAGTGCGCCGTGCGCCACGCGCTGCTCGCGCTGGGCTTCACCGAGGCGATGCACTACTCCTTCCTCTCCGCCGGCGAGTTGGAGGCCTTCGACCCGACGGTCAAGAACCGCCTGGCGATCCCGAACCCGGTCTCGGCCGACTACGGGGTGTTGCGCGAGTCGCTGTTGCCGCAGCTGATTGCTTCGCTGGGGCGGAATGCCTCGCGGCAGGTGGAGAGCGCGGCGCTCTTCGAGGTGGGGCGCGTCTTCTCGGTGGATACCAAGAGCGGGAAGCCGGTGGAGGCGGAGAAGGTCTCGCTGGGGATGATGGGGCCCTTTGGGCGCGATGCGCTCAATCGGCGCGCGGCGGTGCGCGACGAAGAGGCGTTGCTTTGGCTCAAGGGCGCGGTCGAGGCGCTCTGCGAGCGGCTGCACGCCCCGCGTTTTGGTTTCTTCGCTTGCAACCATCCGGCCTTCGCGCCGGGCTTCGCGGTGGAGATTTGCCTGGGGCGCAAGCGCGTGGGGCTGATGGGGGCGGTGAGCGCGGCGATGCGCCACAAGTTCCGCCTGAATACGCCCTTGGTGGTGGCCGAGCTTGACCTGGCGCAGCTCTGCAAGGGGCTCGACGCTCTGCCGCGCCTCAAGCCCGTGCCGCAGTTCCCGGCCAGCCGCAAGGATATCGCTTTCATCGCGCCCGAGTCGCTCACCCACGAGACGATTGTCAAGACGATTCGCAAGGCCGCGCCTGCCGAATTGACCGATGTGGCGCTCTTTGATATTTTCACCTCGAAGGCAATTGGTGCCGGGAAGCGCTCGATGGGCTATACCCTCGAGTTCCGTTCCGCCGAGCGGACCCTCACCGATGGCGAAGTGAACGCCTCCTTTGCCAAGATTGCCGCCGCGCTCAAGGAGACCCTGGGCGTGGAGATTCGCGAGGCGTAAGGGAGAAGGATTGTGATGTTGCGCGCCGAAGAGCAGAGAGGCCCCGCGTGCGTCCCCGGTTGGGGGCGTGAGGGGGCGCGTGCTCGCGGCGGCGCAGGAACCCATTTGCGGGAGACCGCTCAACGTAGTGCGCCCTGTCCTAAGCGCGAATCGGCTGACATTTTTCCGGCCTACACGTTTTTAGGATGGCTCCGGGGCTCGACTCGATTGGCGTGGCCGTGCCGGCCGCACCGGGCAGTCGGGCGAGGGGCCGTCACCTTGGTTCGCCAGGGCTTCCGGAGAAGGAAGCGTTACGCCTGGACGGGGCTTTTTTGTGAGGTTGCAGGCGCCTGGGGCGCGTGTTAAGAAGGGAGCGAGAAGATGGTTAAGCAGTTGCTGTTGGGGTTGGCCCTCTGCGGGGCGATGGTGCTTTCGGCCACGGAGGGGGTCTCCGATATGGCCGTGCAGTTGTTCGGCAAGGAAGCGGCCGGCAAGCGCGTGGAGAAGGGCGCGGTCTTCATCGACGGGCTCTATGTGAAGGCGCCCTACTCGGTCTCGCGCGAAGGGAACGTCATTCTTATCAATGGGCAGATTGCCAGCCGCTTTAAGGTGGAGTCGGCCGTTGCCGGGGCGATGGCCACGGCGCGCGAAGCGGCGAAGAACGACCCGGCCATGCAGGGTGGGGAGGTCTCCGACGAAGCGGGCGCTACCCTCGGCAGCGACGACACGCCCACCCTCGATGCCGCCGCGAAGGGGACCAAAGCCTCGGGCGGGAAGAAGCCCAGCGCGCTCGAAGCGAAGATCGCCAAGCAGTATGCCGGCGGCACCGGACTGGACGCCAAGCTCGCCGCCCAGAAGAAGGCTAAGGAGTTGAAGGAGGCTTCGTCCAAGGGCGCCTTCAACGAGTCGAGCGCCGGCACGAACGACCCGATGGCCCTCTTTGAGGAGGCCGATTACACCTACACGCCCCCGTCCAAGCCTGAACCGCCCGCGGTGCCCTACGTTCGCCCGGCGGCCAAGGCCTCCTTCGCCGAGATCGCCGCCAAGAACAAGGCTCGCGCCGAGGAAGTGGCCGCCAAGGCCGCCGCTGCTGCCGCCGGGGAGGCGGAGGATGCCGAGAGCGAAGAGATTGCCACCGAGGACTTCGAGAACCTCTCCGAAGAGGAGATTGCCGCCATCACCAAGAAGGCCGCCGACCGCCGTGCGCTGCTCGAGAAGCTCCTCGAGGCCGACACGCTCGTCCTGCTTTCGTCCAACACCTCGGCGGCCAAGACGCAGAAGAAGCCGGTGATGCAGCGCTTCGTGGTCAGCCTCGAGAAACTCTGCTCCGCCGCCAGCGCCGACGCGCTCGTCAAGCAGTGGGGCAAGGCCATTCCGGCCAGCTATCTGCGCAAGATCTACGACAACCGCGAGAGCAACGCCCCGGAGATGAAGACCCTCCTCCTGCGCGTCAATCGCGAAGTGAAAGAAGCCAAAGACCGTTCCAGCCGGCGCCTCTAATTTCCTGGGCTCCACCCAATGGCCAAGCCTCTCCCAACCGCTGTGGTGCTGCCTGCGGCCCTGACGCAGAAGACGGTGGCCGCGCTCTGCCGCGAGGGAGCGCTCACCTGGGCCGGGTGCTCAGCCCAAGCGCGGACGCTCGATTGCTCGGCCGTGACGGTGGCTGACGGCGCGGGGGTGGCGTTCCTGTGGGTGATGCAGCAGCGGGCCCGCGCTAATGGCGGCGATTTGCGCCTGGAGGCGTTGCCGGCCGAGCTCGCCGCGCGCCTGGAAGCCTACGCGCAGGCTCAGCAGAAGGCGGCGGCTTCGCCTGAGGTCCGTGGCGCCCACGCTCCGCGCGAGAACCCCATTTCGGCGCTTGGCCGGCGGGTCTGCGAAGGGGCGGCGGCGTGGTACGCGGCGGTGGCCTACCTGGGCGAGGTGCTCTGCAGTCTGGGCGCGCTCTGCTCTCGGCGCTTTCGGTGGGGCGATTGCGGCCTGGCCTTCCAGCGGTGCGGCGCGGAGGCGGTGCCGGTCTCGGCGCTTATCGGCTTTCTCCTGGGGCTGATTTTGGCCTTCCAGTCGGCCATTCCGCTCAAGATGTTCGGCGGTGAGGGGTTTGTGGGCGGCCTGGTGGGCATTGCGCTGGTGCGCGAACTCGGGCTCATCATCACGGCGATCCTGATGGCTGGGCGGACGGGCTCGGCTTTCGCCGCCGAGTTGGGCACGATGAAGGTCAATGAAGAGATTGACGCGCTCGAGACGATGGGCCTTAAGCCGGTGCGCTTTCTGGCCTTGCCGCGCATTGTGGCCGGCACGCTGGCGCTGCCCTTTCTCTCGCTCTTTGCCACGGCCGCGGGGTTGCTGGGCGGCTGGGTGGTGATGGCGGTCCTCGGCTTTCCCGCGCGCTACTACCTCGATCAGCTCCAGGCCTTCGTGGCATTGGGCGACCTCCTCGGCAGCCTGGCCAAGGCCTTTCTCTTCGGCTTTATGGTCTCGGCCGTTGGTTGCTGGCAGGGGCTACGGGCGGGGCGCGACGCGGGGGCGGTGGGCACGGCCACGACGGCGGCGGTCGTCACGGGCATCGTCCTGCTCACGGTGCTTGAAGGGCTCCTCTCGGGAGTCTTCTACGCGATGGGCTGGTAGGCGCGGGGCAAGGAGGTAGCAGATGGAACGTGAGGTTGTCATTTCCTGCGAGCACCTGGCCACCGGCTACAACGGCGTCACGCTAATGGCCGACGTCAACCTCCAAATCTACCGTGGCGAGATTGTCTTCCTCCTCGGCGGCTCGGGCTGCGGCAAATCCACCCTCCTCAAACACCTCATCGGCCAAGTGCCGCCTATCGCCGGCACCATCCGCATCCTGGGCCAGGATGCCACGGCTACCGACGGCCCCGAGCGCGAACACCTCCTGCGCGCCTTCGGGATGATGTACCAGAGCGGCGCGCTCTTCGGCAACCTCTCGGTCCTCGAAAACGTCCTCCTCCCCCTCGAAGAGTTCACCCCCTTCCCGAGCGACGTGCGCGAGGCGATTGCCCGGATGAAGCTCGCCCAAGTCGGTCTCCTCGAGCGCGCCGAGGCGATGCCCTCCGAGCTCTCCGGCGGCCAACGCAAGCGCGCCGCCATCGCCCGTGCGATGGCCCTCGATCCGCCCATCCTCTTCCTCGACGAACCCGGCGCCGGGCTCGACCCCATCACCGCCGCCACCCTCGATGCCCTCATCCGCCGCCTCTCGCGCGAGCTCGGGATGACCGTGGTCATCATCTCCCACGAGCTCGCCAGCATCGAGGCTATCGCCGACCGCGCCATCTACCTCGACCGCGCCGCCCAAGGCGTCCTCGACCAAGGCCCTCCGCGCTACCTGCGCGAGGAGTCCCCCCACGCCGTCATCCGCAACTTCTTCAACCGCCGCGCCGACGGCGCCGACGCCTAACCCCCGGAGCCCCGCCCTATGAAGTCCTCCACCCGCCACTTTGCCATCGGCCTCTTCGTCCTCGCCGGTTTCGGCCTCTTTGCCCTCGCCTGCATCCTCTTCGGCGGCGGCCAACTCTTTCCCCAAACCCTCACCTTCGAGACCTACTTCGACTCCTCCGTTCAGGGCCTCGACATCGGCGGCGCGGTCAAGTTCCGCGGGATGAAGATTGGCCAAGTCGAGTCCATCGGCTTTGCCGGCAGCCACTACGGCGCCCGCCCCGAGGTCGACGCCTCCGCCCCCGACATCCACCGCGCCCTCTCCTACATCCGCGTCATCTGCTCAATCGACATCAAGGAGCACCCCTACTTCGGGCGCGACCGCTTCCAGGCGATGCTCGAGCGCGGCCTCCACGCCAACCTCGAGATGCAGGGCATCACCGGCACCGTCTTCATCAACCTCGACTTCTCCCGCGCCGGCGCCCTCGCCGCCGACGATCCGCCCCTCACCGTCCCCTGGTCCCCCGACGAGCTCTACGTTCCCTCCGCCCCAAACACCCTCCAAAGCTTCCTCTCCGTGGCCGAGAAGATCGCCGCCAAGCTCGAAGCCCTCGACTTCTCCAAGTCCGTCGACGCCCTCACCGCCCTCATCCAAAACGCCGACACCGCCATCCTCGGCGCCGACCTCCCCAAGCTCTCGGCCACCTTCACCGCCCTCGGTCAATCCCTCACCAAGGAGCTCGAGACCATCGACGCCCTCCTCGCCGACCTCGACGGTCAGGCCCTCGGCAAGGACCTCCACGCCTTCTCCACCGAGCTCGCCGCCCTCACCGCCGAGCTCCGCACCTCCTTGCCCACCCTCGTCACCACCGCCAACAACACCCTCTCCCAAATCAACACCACCCTCGTCGACGCCGCCCCCCTCCTCACCGAGGCCACCGGCACCCTCCACGCCCTGCGCGAAAACATCTCCCCGGCCTCCGGCGAAGACCTCGCCCAAACCCTCTCCGCCCTCGCCCGCACCTCCGCCATCCTTGAAGCCCTCATTGGCGAACTCCGCGAGCGCCCCTCCCGCCTTATCTTCGACGACAAGGAATAATCCGAAAGGTCCCCCCTTATGACCCGCCTCGCCCTCTCGCTCGTTGCCCTCGTTGCGCTCCTCTGCGCCGGCTGCTTCTTCGGTCCCCGCAACACCCCCGCCGCCCCCAAATACACCCTCGCCGATTCCCCCACCGCCCCTGTCGCCCAAGACCTCCTCCCCTCCGTCCGCCTCGCCGTCGACCTCCGTGCCGCCCCTGCCCCCCTCCACTTCCACGCCGATGGCACTGTCACCCCCATCGAGGGCCTCACCTACTACGCCCCTCTCGAGGTCGCCATCGAGGCCGCCCTCCGCAGCACCACCGCTTACACCCCCAACCAGCCCCCTCGCCGCGCCTCTATCACCGTCCTTGCCTTCTGCCTCGACGAACGCTCCGGCTCCCCCCTCGCCTCCGTCCGCCTCGCCACCTCCGCCCCTAACGGCGCCCAGCGCGAAGTCTCCGCCTCCCGTCCCCTTCCTGCTTCCCCCTCCCCGCGCGTCCTCCGCGACGCCCTCGCCCAAGCCCTCCTTGAAGCCTACGCCGAACTCGCCCGCTAGCGGCTAGCAGCTAACCGCTAGCAACTAGCAGCTAACCGCTCGGTGCGCCCCTGGGGGCTTCTCGCCCCCACACCCCTCGGGAGCGCAGGGCGCTCCACCCCGGCCACCGCGCCCTTTGGGCACGGCGGCTTTTGGCTGTTCACCGTTCACTGTTCACCTCTCACCGTTCACGCGAGCGAAGCGAACCTCTACACACCGCGCGGCGATGCGCTCACGCGCCTCGCCGCCCAGGCCGTTGGGGGAGTCCCCCCAAGCCCCCCGCCCCCCCCCGCTTTTCGCATCCGCCCCGGGTTCGCCTCGAGGTAGGGCCGGGTTCGCCTCGAGGTAGGCCCGGGTTGACCCTCGACCCGGGGCGGGTTCGTT
>CAMGJH010000020.1 GCA_946056345.1 uncultured Lentisphaeraceae bacterium
TCGACAGTCGACAGGGGGGGGGCTGGGAGGGATTGATTGAAGGGGGGGGCGGAACTTGGCATAGCGGGGAGTGAAACTTGAACTCGGGCGGGGGGCGATTAATAAGTCCGGGACTTATTGCCGATAAGTGGTGGACTTATTGCCGATAAGTCCGGGACTTATTTCCGGTAAGTGGGGGACTTAATAGTAGGAAGCGGCTGTTCGTGGAATTAAGACTAACTGTTAATTGAATTAAGACTAACTGTTAATTGAATTAAGACTGAGTCTTAATAGTTGCTCTCGGGCGGGGCGCGAGTTGGAACGGGGCGCAACCGATATTAGCTGACAGCGGACAGCCGACAGCTGACAGTGCTGGCGCTCGATTTGTTTGGCCCATCTGAGCCGTGGAAAGTGGCCTAGAAGCCCACCTGGTTGCCCGTCGCGGAACGCGGCTGTCCGCTGTTGTCTGACGGCTTGCCAGGTTTTAGGGCCCTACCGGCCACAGGCCCTCGGGAGTCGCGGCAGAACCCCTCACGCGAGCGCAGCGAGCACTTCATCAGAAGTAGCCCTCGCGTTTCTTCTGCTCCATCGAGGCATCGCCATCGCGGTCGATGACGCGGGTGGAGCGCTCGGAGAGGCGGCTCTGGAGCATCTCGGCCACGATTTCCTCGACGGTGGTGGCGGTAGATTCGATGGCGCCGGTGAGGGGGTAGCAGCCGAGGGTGCGGAAGCGGACGGTGCGCATTTGGGGCGTTTCGCCGGGGTTGAGGCGCATCCGATCGTCGTCAACCATAATGAGGGTGCCGTCGCGCTCGACCACGGGGCGGGGTTTGGCGAAGTAGAGCGAGGGGAGGGGAATCTTCTCCAGGCGGATGTACTGCCAGACGTCGGTCTCGGTCCAGTTGGAGAGGGGGAAGCAGCGGACGCTCTCGCCGGGGTTGATGCGGCCGTTGTAGAGGTCCCAGAGTTCCGGGCGCTGGTTCTTGGGGTCCCACTGCTGGAAGGCATCGCGGAAGGAGAAGATGCGCTCCTTGGCGCGGGACTTCTCTTCGTCGCGCCGGGCCCCGCCGAAGGCCACATCGTATCGGCCCTCGCGCAAGGCTTGGAGGAGGGCTTGGGTCTTCATAATGTCGGTATACTTGCGCGAGCCGTAGTCGAAGGGGTTGACGCCAGCGCGGCGGCCCTCCTCGTTGGCGCGGACGATGAGCTCGAGACCCTGCTCGCGGCAGAAGCGGTCGCGGAAGGCAATCATCTCGCGGAACTTCCAGGTGGAATCGATGTGCAGGAGGGGGAAGGGGAGGCGCCCGGGGTAGAAGGCCTTTTGGGCCAGGCGGACGAGGACGTTGGAATCCTTGCCGATGGAGTAGAGCAGGACGGGGCGCTCGAATTGGCTGACGGCATCGCGGAAGATCTGGATGCTCTCGGCCTCAAGTTGGCGGAGTTGGGAGATATTGTAGGGTTCGGTCATGGGGGTGGACTCCTTACTTCTCTTCGGGTGGGGTGGGGCGGGCGTGGAGGCCGCACTCGCGGTGTTCTGGAACTTCCCACCACCAGCGGCCGGCGCGAATATCCTCCACGCGGCGGACGGCGCGGGTGCAGCAGGCGCATCCAATGCTCGGGAAACCGCGGTCGTGCAGCGGGTTGTAGGGCACATCGTGGTAGCGGAGGTAGTCCCAGACGCGCGCCTCGTCCCAGTCAATCAGCGGGGAGAGCTTGAGCAGACCGTTGGCGCGGTCGTCGGCCAAGACGGGGACATCGGTGCGGGTCACGCTCTGGCCCTGACGCAGGCCGCAGATCCAGAGGTCGCTGCCGGCCAGGGCGCGGCGTAGGGCCGAGAGCTTGCGCACGGCACAGCAGGCGTGGCGGAGGTCCTCGCTTTCGCGGAAGGCGTTGATGCCGTGGGTGTTGACGAAGGCCTCGAGCTCGGCGCGGTCGGGGGAGAAGGTGTGGATTTTGAGGCCGTAGCGTGCTTCAGTCTCGGCCAGGAGGTCGTAGGTCTCCGGGAAGAGGCGGCCGGTATCGAGGGTGACGATGGGGATGGGCAGCTCCAGGCGGGCGATGAGGTCGGTAATGACCTGGTCCTCGGCACCGAGGCTGGTGGCGAAGACCAGGCGCCCGGCGAAGTGTTCGGCGGCCAGGCGCAGGCGCTCGGGGGCCTTGAGGGGGAGGAAGTCGTTGGCAGTCAAAGGCATAGGGCGGGGCTCCTAGATTTGGTATTCGGGGGCGTAGTCCTCGCCATTGCGGAAGAGGCGGGAGGACTTGGCGGTGAGGTAGACGTGCTGGCCCACGGAGACGGGGCTTTCGGCGAACTCGCTGTGGGAGAGGTGAACGTAGATGACCTGCCGGTTGTTGTCGAGCAGTTCAAGCTTGACCATCGCCCCGGCGGTGAGGATGCGGATGACCTCGGCCGGGAGGCCGTCGGCCAACGGGGAAGAACTGATGGCAAAGTCGTGCGGGCGGACGAGCATCTTGACATCTTCGCCGTGGCCGAAGCGGCCGCGGAAGATGTTCACCTCGCCCAGGAAGTTCATCACGAACTCGCTCTTCGGGTGCTGGAAGAGGTCGTTGGCCGAGCCCTGTTGCTCGATGTGGCCGCGGTTCATCACCAGAATCTCGTTGGCCACCTCGAGGGCCTCCTCCTGGTCGTGGGTGACGAAGAGGCTGGTGAGGCCGGTGGTGTCGTGCAAATGGCGGAGCCAACGGCGGAGTTCGGCGCGCACTTGGGCATCGAGGGCGCCGAAGGTCTTGGCAACGTGTTGGACTTCAATGCTCATAGGCGGTGGCTTCCTTTCGTTTGGCGGCGATGTGGCGCTCGAGCAGGCTCTTGAGCAGGACCGTGACGACCGCCATCAGGCTCAGCAGACTGGCCACGGCGAAGGCGGCCGAGAAGCGGTATTCGTTGTAGAGGATCTCGACGTGGAGCGGGAGGGTGTTGGTTTCGCCGCGGATGTGGCCCGAGACCACCGAGACCGCGCCGAATTCGCCCAGGCACCGCGCCGCACAGAGGATGATGCCGTAGAGCAGGCCCCAGCGGATGTTGGGCAGGGTGACGCGCCAGAACATCTGCCACGGTTTGGCCCCAAGGGAGAGGGCCGCCTGTTCCTCCTCGCTGCCCTGTTCGCGCATCAGTGGGATGAGTTCGCGCGCCACGAAGGGGAAGGTGACGAAGAGCGAGGCAATGAGGATGCCCGGCACTGAGAAGAGGATGCGGATGCCGTGCTCGGCCAGCCAGGGGCCGAACCACCCGGCGCGCGGCCCGAGAAGGAGCACGAAGATGAGGCCGGCGACCACGGGCGAGACGGTGAAGGGCAGGTCGATGAGCGCGAGCAGGAGGTCGCGTCCGCGGAAGTCGAACTTGGCAATGGTCCAGGCCATCACCACGCCCAGAACGGTGTTGAGGGGGACGACGATGGCCACGGTGAAGAGGGTCAGGCGCAGCGCGGCCAGGGCATCGCGCTCGCTGATGGCCGCCAACCACGCCCCGAAGCCGTGGGCAAAGGCCTCCCGGAAGATGAAGAGCAACGGCAGGAAGAGGAAGAGGGCGAGGATGGCGTAGGCCGTTAGCCCCACGAGGATACGCGAAGGGGTGGTGCGGAGCTTCATCTTACAGCCTCCTTTCTGCGCGCGGCCGCCCGAAGAGGCGGTTGATGAGCACGATGAGTAGGAGCGAAGCGAGGAGCATCGCCAGGGCCAGAACGGTCGCGCCCGGGTAGTCGAAGCTCTCGAGTTTAGTGACAATGAGGAGCGAGGTGACCTCCGTCTCGTAGGGCGTGTTGCCGGCAATGAAGATGAGCGTGCCGTATTCCCCGAGCCCGCGCGCCAGCGCCAGAACAAAGCCCGAGACAAGCGCCGGGGCGAGGGTGGGCAGCAGGACGCGCCGCCAGGTCTGCCACCGGTTCGCGCCCAGACTCTCGGCCGCCTCTTCGAGCTCGTGGCCCAGGTCTGTGAGGGCCGGCTGGAGGGTACGGACCACGAAGGGCAGTCCGATGAAAATCATCGCCAGGGTGATGCCCGTGGCGTTGAAGGCCAGGCGGAGGCCGAACTTGGCCGCCAGCGAGCCGATGGGGCCGGTGGGCGCGTAGAGCCCGGCCATTGCAATGCCGCAGACGGCTGTGGGCATCGCAAAGGGAAGGTCCACGAGCGCATCGACCAGCCGCCGGAAGGGAAGTTCGATCCGCACGAGCGCGTAGGCCACCACGCCTCCGAGGAGGAGGTTGAGGAGGGCAGCCGCCAGGGCCGTGCCGAAGGTGACGCGAAAGGAGGCGAGGACGCGCGGGTTGGCCAGGGCCGCCCAGAGTTCCGGGCCCAGCCGCCGTACGGCCGAGTGGAGGCGTTCGGCGCGGGTGGGGGCCAGGAGTTCGGCATCGTCGAGCGGCGCGCCGGGCTGGGCAACTTCGTAGTCCTCGGCCTCCTCGGCGGTGAGCAAGCGAACTTCATCGGTTACCTCGCCCGCCTCGATGACGCGGTAGGGCGCGCTGCGTCCGCCGATGGCCGCTGCGCCGAAGGCGAGGGTGCTCAAGGGCAGTAGGACGATGAGACTGAGCCAGAGGAGCGTGATGCCGAACCCTAGGCCGAAGCCCGGCAAGATGGAGTGGGGGGTGGCACGGTGAGAGGACATAGGGCCTCCGGAGAGCTTAGCGGGCGTAGATGCGGTCGAAGAGCGCGCCGTCGGCGAAGTGCTTACGATGGGCCGTGCGCCAATTCTTCTCCAGGTCGCTCAAGCGGAAGAAGTGCGTCTGTTGGAAGCGGGCGAGGGTCTCAGGGGCGATCCCTTCGGGGTGACGCGGGCGGAAGCCGTGCTCGGCGGCTAGGCGTTGGGCTTCGGGGGTGTAGAGGCCGCGCAGGTAGGCTTCGGCCAGTTCCAGCGTGCCGTGGCGCTTGGCGTTGCCCTCCACCACGGCCACGGTCGGCTCGCAGAGAATAGTCGCCTCGGGCACCACGATGTCGAAGGCGTCCTTGCCGAACTCGCTCACGGCCAGCAGCGCCTCGTTCTCCCAGGCCAGGAGCACATCGCCCAAGCGGCGTTGGACGAAGGAGGTGGTGGCTCCGCGCGCACCAGAATCGAGCACCGGCACATGGCGGTAGAGTTCGCGCAGATAGGCCTCCGCCTTCACCTCGGCTGCCGCCACCTCCGCCTTTCGAGCTGGATCGCGCAGGGCCTCCAAGCCCCCCAGCTCGGCCGAGAAGATGGCCCCGTAGGCCGCCAGGTGGTTCCAGCGCGCGCCGCCGGAGGTCTTGGGGTTGGGCGTAATCACCTCCACGCCCGGGCGGATGAGGTCGGCCCATGTGTGGATGCCCTTGGGGTTGCCCTTGCGCACCAGAAAGACGATGGCCGAGGTGTAGGGCGCGCTCTCTTCCGGCAGTTTGTTCTGCCAATCTTTTGCAATCAACCCGTTGCCCTGGCGGGCGATGGCGTCGATGTCGTAGGCCAATGCCAGGGTGACGACGTCGGCCTCCACGCCGTCGATGACCGAGCGTGTCTGCTTGCCCGAGCCGCCGTGTGATTGCTTGATGGTCACCGCTTCGCCCGTCCGCTCGGCCCACTGCGCGCTGAAGTGGGCGTTGTATTGGGCGTAGAACTCCCGCGTGGGGTCGTAGGAAACATTGAGGAGCGTCTGCTCCGCCCGGCCAACTAATGCCCCTAACAAAATCACCCCGAGCGCCACCAACCACCGCGCCGCCGTCTCAAAGCGTTCAATCTTTTCTGATGAAGTAGACTTTCGCGCCGCATCACTGCCAAAACCGATAATGTCTTTCATTGCAAAACCTCCTGCCGGCTAAACCTTACCGGCCTGACCCCGCCCGTTTCTTCATCTGCATCCGTTCGAACGAAGGTCAAAGGCTTCGGTGCAGACCCCGCCTCTCGCGGGACTTCTCAACCACCGAAGCCAAGACCTCAGTGGCGCTCAAACCAACACATTCGCGGATACATAACGGACTCCTTTCGGCGCAAGACGCTATTGTCTACCAAGAAAGTGGCACATGGGCTACCACGCAGGTAGCGTTAGCGTCAAGCCCCTTTCTTACCTCAGGCGAAGATTTTTGGAAGGAGCGATTGGCTTGCCAGTGGGCGGAGGCGGGGGAAGCTTAGGCGATAGCCTGCCCGAGGGCGCGGGCGGCTTCGACGAAGGGGGTGTTGGCGACGGCACCAGCTTCTTCTACACCATCGGCGCAGACCATCCCAGCCTCGCGGCTACCCTCGTAGCAGTCGAGGAAGCCACGCAACGCGGCGAGGACGAGGTCGAACTGCTTGCGCTCGGTATCGGCCATCGTCAGGAGATAGTAGTAGGTCTTGTTCGTGAGGCGGGGATAGATGGCCACAGTGCGGTCAAAGAGCGCCTTGAGCTGGGCGGAGATGGAGTAGAAGTAAACCGGGGAGGCTAGGACGATGACATCGGCCGCGAGCATTTTCTCCAAAATGGCCGAGGCATCGTCCTCAAAGACACAGCGCCCCAACCGCTCGCACGCATAACAGGCAATACAGTAGCCAATGCGCTTCTCGGCAATGCGAATGTGCTCAACGCGGTGCCCTGCCGCCTGCGCCCCCTCAGCAAAGGCCTTGCACAACAGTTCACTATTCCCGTTCTTCCGCGGGCTCGAAGAGAGAATTAAAACCGACTTCATCGCCGTTCCTTTCGTCCAAAGTGCCATCGCCGGACCTTCTCCATTCCGACACCTCCCATTATACGCCCCCCTCCCCCCCTGCTGTCAACCGGAAACGCCTACCCAAACCCCTGAAAATCTCCACCCCTTCCTCCATCCCCAAAATCCCCCTGCCCCGGGTTGACCTCGCATCCGCCCCGGGTTTGCCTCGAGGTAGGCCCGGGTTCATTTTGGCCCCGGGCCGCTTTACATTTTTGTCCGCCCCGGGTTCACCTCGCATCCGCCCCGGGTTCGCCTCGAACCCGGGCCTACCTCGCCTCGAACCCGGGCCTACTTCGATGCGGACTCGGGGCGGGTTGTGATATACTGTGGTTGTTGTTGGAAGTGGGCCGGACTTGGGGCGATGTGCGCCTGGGGCCGGCGAAGATGAAGGTTAGACGGACGATGAAGGTAATTGAGACGGCGATTGAGGGCGTGAAGATTGTCGAGCCGGCGGTCTTCGGTGACGCGCGCGGATGGTTCGTGGAGCAGTATAATGCCGAGCGCTATCGGGCAGCGGGGATTGCGGCGAACTTTGTGCAGGATAACGAGTCCTTCTCGAGCAAAGGCGTGGTGCGGGGGTTGCATTGGCAGGCGGGGGCGGCGGCGCAGGCAAAGTTGGTGCGCGTTATTCGCGGGTCGGTGTGGGATGTGGCGGTGGATATTCGCAAGGGTTCGCCCACCTTTGGTCAGTATGTAGCGGTCACGCTTTCGGCCGAGAATAAGCGCCAACTCTTCATTCCGCGCGGTTTTGCGCATGGCTTTATCGTGTTGGAGGACGAGACGCTCTTTAGCTATAAGTGCGACAATCTCTACGCGCCGGCGGCCGAGCGCGGGATGCTCTTCTCCGACCCCGCGCTGGGCATTCAGTGGCCGGAGGTGGGCGTTCCGCTAACCCTTTCGGCCAAGGACCAGGTCCATCCGCCCCTGGCGGAGATTGAACCCTGGGAGGAGCGCGCGTAATGAAGGTGCTGCTCACTGGCGGACGCGGAATGCTCGGGCGCACGATTGAGCGCGTCTTGGGCGACCGTTTCGAGATTCTTGCCACCGACCTGCCCGAGGCGGACATTACCGACGAGGCGGCGATTGACCGCGTCATTGCCTTGGCCAAACCGGATGCGGTCATCCACTGCGCGGCCGCAACGGCGGTCGATGCCTGCGAGGAGCGCGTGGACTTTGCCTTCCGCCTCAATGCGCGCGGAAGCGCCAATGTGGCTGCGGCCTGTCACCGCCACGGCGTGCGCCTGATTGCCATCTCCACCGACTACGTCTTTGCCGGGGACGCGCCGCGCCCCTACACCGAGTTTGACCGCCCCACCGGCGGGGCCACCATCTACGGCCAGTCGAAGTTCGCTGGCGAAGAGCAGATTCGTGCGCTCTGCCCGAACCACTGCATTTGCCGCGTGAGCTGGCTTTACGGCTTTGGCGGTCCATCGTTCGTGCACACGATGCTCAAGTTGGCCGATGGCACGCGCCCAGTGCTCAAGGTGGTGGCCGACCAGGTGGGTAACCCCACCAGCGCGATTGCCGTGGCCGAGCACCTGGCGCTGCTGCTCGCGCGCCCGAAACTCTGCGGCACCTTCCACTTGACGTGCGAGGGGGAGGCCTCGTGGGCGGACTTTGCGCGCGAAATCTTCCGCGTGGCCGGCCGCACTCAGGCGGTCGAAGGGTGCACCACCGACGAGTTTCCGCGCCCGGCGCCGCGGCCGAAGAACTCGCGTCTGGAGAAGATGGGGCTGCGCCTGGCGGGGTTGCCGCCGATGCCGGCGTGGCAGGAAGCCTTGAAAATGTTTATGGAAAAGGAGTTTGGCTATGGCTCGTAAGGGCATTATTCTCGCCGGCGGGGCCGGCACGCGGTTGCATCCGCTCACGCGCGTGGTCTCGAAGCAGTTGCTGCCGGTCTACGACAAGCCGATGATCTTCTACCCCCTGAGCACGTTGATGCTCGCGGGCATTCGCGAGGTGCTCATCATCTCCACCCCCACCGACCTGCCGAACTTCGAGCGGCTCCTGGGCGATGGCTCGGAGCTGGGGATGAAGTTCTCCTATAAGGTCCAGGAGGAGCCCAACGGTCTGGCGCAGGCCTTCGTGCTCGGGGCCGAGTTCCTGGGCGAGGACGACGCCTGCCTGGTGCTGGGCGACAATATCTTCTACGGGGCCAACCTCACCAAGCTCCTCGAACAGGCCTCCGCGCGCAAGGACCCCACCGTCTTTGGCTACCGCGTCAGCGACCCCGAGCGCTACGGCGTGGTGGAGTTCGACGCGCAGGGTAAGGCCATCTCGCTGGAAGAGAAGCCCGCCCAGCCGAAGTCCAACTACGCCGTCGTGGGGCTCTACTTCTACCCCAACGACGTGGTCCAGAAGGCCAAAGCCCTCAAGCCCTCGGCGCGCGGCGAGTACGAAATCACCGACCTCAACCGCCTCTACCTTGAAGAGGGCCGCCTGACGGTCGAGACGATGGGCCGCGGCTTTGCCTGGCTCGACACCGGCACCCACCAATCGCTCGCCGATGCCACCGGCTTCGTCCGCGCCCTCATCGAGC
>CAMGJH010000021.1 GCA_946056345.1 uncultured Lentisphaeraceae bacterium
CCCCGGGTTGGCCTCGAGGTAGGCCCGGGTTCGCCCTCGACCCGGGCCTGCCACGTTTTTGGCACGGTTTGGCACACCGCGTGGGCGGGTAGGCGGAGTAGACCGTGGCACAATGCTTACGGAGGTGCGTGCATAGTATCCAATGAGCGAGTGCGCGGAGCGCGCTCGCGGCGGGGTGGAGCGCCCTGCGCTCCCGAGGGGTGCGGGGGCGAGCAGCCCCCGCGTGGGCTCGTTGGTCGGGTGGGGTGCGGCAATGTCGCGCGGAATGGTGTATAATAGCGGCGTATGAATCAGTTTACGTACTTGGTGGCCTTTTTGGTGTTGATTGCGCTGATCGCGGTGGTGCCGGCGGTGGTGCGGCGGTGGCATATTCCTTCGGTGGTGGCGATTATGGCGGTGGGGATTTTGATTGGGCCGCATGGGTTGGGGTTGCTGGGGTGGATTGCGGAGGTGATTCCTTCGGAGGTGGATGCGCGCGCGTTGCGGAGCGTGGTGGATGCCTTTGGGTTCTTGGGGTTGGTCTTTCTGATGGCGTTGGCGGGGGCGGAGACGGATCTGCGGATGTTGGTGAATGAGAAGCGGGCGGTGGCGGCGCTGTCGGTGCTGACCTTTCTGTTGCCGGCGGCGGCGGGGTTCGGGGTCTATTGGCTCTTTGACCCGGGCAAGCCGATTAGCGCGTGGGTGTATGCCTCGCTCTTCGCGTCGCACTCGATTGGTATCGTCTTTCCGGTGATTCGGGAGATGGGGTTGGTGCGGTCGCGCTTCGGCATTGCGGTGCTCTCCTCGACGGTGATTACGGATATTCTCTCGCTGATTTTGCTGGCGGTGTGTGTGCAGTTGCAGGCGCATCAGCTGGGGCCGGAGGCGATTCAGGGGATTTCGATCCTTGAGCGCTTCGACTGGGGGTGGCTGGGGGCGTGGTTTACGCCGTGCTTCGTGGGGCTGATTTTCATCTTCATCGCGGTGGTGATGGCGGTGGTGCCGCTGTTGTGGCGGCTAGTGGAGCGGCTGCTGCCGGAGGGGGACGAGACGAAGGTGACCTTCTTCCTGCTGGTGGTACTCTCGATTGTCTTGGCCGGGGAGATGTTGGGGGTGAACCTGATTGTGGGGGCCTTCGTGGCGGGGATGGCGGTGGTGCGCTCGCCGGGCTTCCGCAAGCCGGGCGAGGATATTCACCGCAAGCTGGAGGCGATTGGCTTTGGGCTAGTCATTCCCTTCCTCTTCCTGAGCGTGGGCTTCCACGCGGACCTGGGGGTCTTCTTTGGGATGAATGAGGGCGGGAATGTGTTGCGGAGCCTGGGGATTGCCGGGGCGACGGTGGTGGGGTTGGTGGGGAGCAAGGTCTTTAGTGGCTGGTTGGCGATGCGCCTCTCGGGCTTCGGGAACCGTCACGGGCTGTGCGCGGGATTGATGACTGTGCCGCAGCTCTCGGCGACCTTGGCGGCCGCGGCGGTGGCGCTTTCGCTCAAGCTCTTGGACGAGACCTTCTTCAACGCGATTGTCGTGCTCTCGCTCGTGACGACGCTGCCGGTGCCGACCTTGGTGCGGCTGCTGATTGAGCGCTCGGGGGTCTCCTTTGATACGCAGCCGCGCGGAACGGCCGCCATCAAGGAGGCTGACTCGCTTGCCGAGCTGAACCATCTGGACCTTTCGGTGTAAGGAGGTCGGACGATGGACGAGCAGAAGGCCGAGGCGCTGTTGACCCTTGAAGGACTGTCGATTACCTTCCGCACGCCGGGGGGTGAGGTGACGCCGGTCCCGGAGGTGAGCTTGCAGGTGCGCGCGGGCGAGCGGGTGGCGTTGGTGGGCGAGAGCGGGTGCGGCAAGTCGATTACCGCCCTGAGCGTGACGGCCCTGCCGCCGGCCGACCGCGCGCTGCGCCGGGGGTCGATTCGTTTTGCCGGGCAGGAATTGGTGGGGCATACGCAGGCGCTCTCGAAGGTGCGGCGCGGAGGGATTGCATACGTCTTTCAGGACCCGATGGCGAGCCTGAACCCCGTGATGACGATTGGCGCGCAGATGGCCGAGGCCTTGCCGCCGATGGCGCGGCGTGAGCGGCATGCGCGGATTGTGGCGTTGCTGGCCGATGTGGGGCTGCCGGACCCGGCGCGCGCGGCGGAGGCCTATCCCTGCGAGCTCTCGGGCGGGCAGTGTCAGCGGGTGATGTTGGCGATGGCCTTGGCCGCCGAGCCGCAATTGCTGATTGCTGACGAGCCGACCACGGCGCTGGATGTGACCACGCAGCGGCTCATCCTGGGGCTGATGGTGGAGTTGGCCGCCAAACGGCAGATGGCCCTCCTGCTCATCACGCACAATCTGGGCATTGTGGCGAACTATATGGAGCGGCTCTACGTGATGTATGCCGGGCGGATTGTTGAGAGCGGGCCGGTGCGCGAGGTGATTGCTTCGCCGCGCCACCCCTACACGCGCGGGTTGATTGCCGCCGTGCCCAGCCTTCGCCTTGATAAGCCGCGGCTGCAGGATATTCCCGGCACCGTGCCGCCGGCGGGGCGTTTTCCCCCGGGGTGCGCCTTTGCCCCGCGCTGCCCCCTGGCCACCGAGGCCTGTAGCGCCGCCGTTCCGCCCCTGCGCCTAGATGGCGCGCGCGCGGTGCGGTGTTTGTTAACGTAAGGTTAGTTTTGGGAGCCGGTGGGCGGGGTGAAGTCCGGCGGGAGGGTGTGGTAGGCGCGGACGTAGCGCTTGAGGTTGACCCCTTCGCGGGGGAAGCCGGCTTCAATCAAGAGATTCCCGTAGGCGATGGCGTAGTCTTCGCAGCGTTCGGTGTCTTCCTTGGCGTGGCGCGCAAGGAGGGCTTCGACGGTCACTTGCGCCATCTTGAGGCCTTCAGCACGGCGGCCGGACTGGAGGGTCACGGCGCGGGCAAGGGAGAAGCGCAGGGGCAGTTGCGTCAGGAAAGGAAGGTCGGGATTGGCCGCCAGGGCGCGGTTGAGGATTTGCTCGGCTTCGGCGTAGTGCTTGTTCTCGAGGAGGTAGTCGGCGTATTGACTGAGGTAGGCGGGCTGCTCGGGGTAGAGGGCTTCGACGAGTGCGTAGAAGGGGCGCGCGCGCTCGGGGGTGGCGGAGGATTGGGCAATCTTGGCGGCGGCCAGGAGGTCGCCCCAGTGGGGCTTGGCCAGCTTGAAGGCGGAGAGGTAGGCGGCGAGGGCCTTGTCGTGCTCGGCAAGGGTCTCCCAAGCGCGAGCGGTGGAGAGTTCGCGGTCGGCCAAGGCGAGGAGGAAGGGGTCCAGGCCGTTGATTTCGCTGGCCTTGGCGTAGTCGCCGCGCAGGGCGGCAATGCGGCCTTGGCGGAGGACTTCTAGGACGGGGCTGAGGTCGGCGGCCAGCGCTTCGGGGACGTGGAACCAGGGCATTTGGGCATCGACGTGGTCGGCAAAGGCGCGGCAGAGTTCGCGGACGTTGTCGCGGTGGAAGAGGAGGGCGCGGGCGTGGGCGGGCTCGTTGCGCGGAAGCTTGGCGGGGATGGGCTCGGCGAGGGCGCTTTGGAGCTTGGCGGCATCATCGACCAGGCAGCTGGAGAGGAGGGTGATGGGGGCGCCGAGGCGGGTGAGTTCGAGGCTGCGGGCCACCTCCGGGCGGTCGGCAATGGCCGAGAGGGCGTCGAGCTCCAGGGTGATGGGGGCGCGGGAGGCGACGAGCTGCCAGTGGTTCGGGCCGGTGCACCAGAGTTGGAGGTGCGGGAAGCGGGCCTGGAGGATGGCGAGGCGCTCAAAGAGCATCCGCGCATCGAGGGCGTGGGCGTCAAGGGCGTAGATGAGCAGGCCATCGGGCTTGAGGTGATCCTGGGCGGCTTTGAGGGCGCCGGAGCCGAAGTAGTCGCGCTCCTCGGCGAGGTAGGCGGGCGGGAGCTCCACCCAGAGGGCGTCGTAGAGGCCGGCGAGCTTGCCGGTTTCGTAGGTGGAGAGGAGCGGGGCGGCCTCGAGGTCTTGGGCGCGCAGGGCGATGCGGGCATTTGGGGCCGGCTTGAGGAGGGTGGGAAGGAGCTGGGCGAGGGCGCGGGGGGCGACGTCCATCCCGGCCTTGACGAGGAGGCGGCCGTCGCGGACACGGACGCTTTCGGTGCCGCGGCCGGTGTAGAGGCAGTCGCGCGCGGCGATGGGGGCGAAGGGGTTGACTTCGCCGAGTGGCTCTTCGGCGATGCAGGTGAGGTTGCCGAACCAGACGAAGCCGGCCAAGAGGGCAAGAAGGCCCGAGAGGATGCGCGTCAAGCGTCGGCGGCAGGCGCAGAGGAGCCAGAGCGGGGCGCCGATCATCAGCCCGGCGATCGTGGCCGAGAGGAGGGGCTGGGTGGGCACACGGCCGAGGAGGAGGGTGCCCAGGATGAGCCCGCAACAGCCGCCGCAGAAGATGGCCAGCCGGCCGCGCTCGCGCGTTTCGCCCGCCCAGAGCACCGGGATGGCGATGGCCGCCGGCGCAAGGTAGAGCCACGCTCGGCCGAGGACGAAGGCGCGCCACTGCGCGTAGGTGGCCACGGCGCTCAGGCCCAGCTGCGCCCAAGCGTGGACTTCGCGTGCCAGGTTGCCCAACGCGCCACAGGCCACGCCCGCGACGATGAGCGATAAGAGCGCGCGGCTGCGCGGACCCGGGGCGAAGCGTTGTTCCCGGAAGTGCCACGCGAGCCAGGCCGCGGCCACGCCGAGGGCACAGGCGGGCAGGATCACGGGCAGGAAGAGGGGCAGTTGGCCGGACCAGGCGCGCAGGAGGGCGTTGGCCGTGGCCGCGAAGAGGGTCATCAATAGGGGCAGGAGGAAGCAGAAGGTCAGGTGCATAGGCGTGGGGGAGGGTTAGGCGTTGTGGGGGACGAAGCGGGCGCGGCGGTTGCGCTTGGGGTCGCCGAAGATGTCGTGGCTGCGCAGGGTGTAGGTGATGGCGTTGTGGCCCCAGAGGGCTTCGAGCGCGGCGATGCACTCGGCGGTGGGGGTGACGGCCCAGGAGGGGTCGGGCTCGATGGTGGCCGAGCGGTTGCCGGGCAGGTCGAGCGTCAGGGAGATGGGGTAGCCGCCGGGGTGGTCGGAGAGGATGGCGCGCAACTTCTCCATCTTCTGGGAGGAGGGGACGTCGTTGTCGACGCGGCAGTGGATTCGCAGGTTCTTGGCAAAGATGCCCGGTGCGTCGGCCAAGGCGTAGAGCTCGTTGCCGAAGATGACCGACTCTCGGCCCTCCTCGCACTTCACTTCGCCGCAGACGAGCACCGGGGTGTCGACCTCCAGGAGGGCCTGGTTCTTCTCGTAGGCGTCGTTGAAGGTGAGGATCTTGACGGTGCCGGTGCCGTCTTCGAGGGTGAGCTCGGCCCAGGGCTTCTTGGTCTTCTTGGAGATGGCCTTGCGCACGGCAGTGAGGATGCCGGCCACACGGACGCTGTCGCGGTCGCGGCAGGCGGGGAAGTGCTCGGCGGTGACGGTGCGGAAGGAGCGCACGAGGGTGCGATAGCGGTCGACGGGGTGGCCGGAGAGGTAGACACCCAGGAGTTCGCGCTCGCCCTGGAGGCGGTCCTTCTCGGAGAGGTCGGGGGCGGGCGGCAGGGCATCGGCCTCGGCGGCGGTATCGTCGGCCATCAGATCGAAGAGGGAGCCTTGGCCGGAGGCGGAATCGCGGTCGGCCTGCGCCACGCGCGAGAGGGCGAAGTCGATGCCCGCGAGCATTTGCCCTTGGGTGGCCTCGGTGAAGCAGGCCATTGCCCCGGAGCGGATGAGCGCTTCAATGGCGCGCTTGCTCACCAACAGGCGGTTCTCGTTGGCGGCCTTGGCCTGGGCGTTGCAGAGGCGCTTGCAGAAGTCCACGAAGCTCTTGTAGGGGCCATTCTTCTGGCGTTCGGCCACGATTTGGTCACCGGCGGCGGCCCCGACGTTGCGGATGGCGCCCAGACCGAAGCGGATGGCCGCCTTGCCTTCGGGCGAGAAGTGGCAGCGCGAAGCATTGACGCTGGGCGCGAGCACCTTGAGCCCCATATCCGCTGCGGCCGAGACGAGGGCCGGCATCTTGTCGAAGTTGCCGATTTCCGAGGAGATTTGCGCGCACATGAAGTCGGCCGGGTAGTGCGCCTTCAAGTAGCCGGTCTGGTAAGCCACGTAGGCGTAGCAGACCGAGTGGGACTTGTTGAAGGCGTAGGAGGCGAAGGCGCGCCAGTCGCCCCAAATCTTCTCGGCGAGCTTGGTGGCGGCGGCTTCGTCCGCGCAGTGCTTCATAAACTCGGGGTTCTTCTTGCAGCCATCGAGGAACTTGACGTAGAGCTTCTCCATCGTCTCGATCTGCTTCTTACCCATTGCCTTGCGCAGGGAGTCCGATTCTCCGCGCGTGAAGCCGCCGAGCAGGCGCGAGAGGAGCATCACCTGTTCCTGGTAGACGGTGATGCCGTAGGTCTCCTTGAGGTACTTCTCCATCAGCGGGTGGTCGTAGGTGATTTTCTCTTCGCCGTGTTTGCGCTTGATGAAGGAGGGGATGTAGGCCATCGGCCCGGGGCGGTAGAGGGCGTTCATCGCCACCAGGTCCTCGAAGCGGTTGGGCCGCAGGGAGCGCAGGTGGGCCTTCATACCATCCGATTCAAACTGGAAGAGACCGTCGGTCTCGCCGCGCGAGAAGAGCTCGAAGGTCTCCTTGTCACCGAGCGGGATTTGGCTCATCTCGATACGCTCGCCGTGCGATTCCTGGATGGACTCCAGACACGCCTTGAGCACCGAGAGGGTCTTCAGCCCCAGGAAGTCCATCTTCAAGAGGCCGATAGGCTCGACGAAGTGGCCGTCGTACTGCGTGGTCATCAAACTCTCGCCGGCCGTCGGCACGATGGGGATGGTCTCCATCAGCGGGTCGCGGCTGATGATGATGCCGCAAGCGTGCACGCCGATATTGCGCGTGGTCCCCTCCAGCCGCATCGCCAGCTCAAGGATCCGCCGCTTCATCGGGTCGTCGCCATCGAGCACCTCGGCCAACTTGGGGTTCTCCTTCAAGGCCTTGGCGAAGGTGATTTTGGGCGTATCGGGCACCAACGCGGCCAGGGCGTTGGCCTCGTTGAGCGGGTAATCGAGCACGCGGCTGACATCCTTGATGGCGCTCTTGGGGGCCATAATGCCGAAGGTGGCGATGTGTCCAACGTGGTCGGTGCCGTACTTCTGCGTCACCCACTCCAAGACGCGGCCGCGGCCGTTGTCATCGAAGTCCACGTCAATATCGGGCATCGAGATACGGTCGGGGTTCAGGAAGCGCTCGAAGAGGAGGTCATACTTCGTGGGGTCCACGTCGGTAATCCCCAGGGCGTAAGCCACGGCGCTACCGGCCGCACTGCCGCGCCCGGGGCCGACGATGACGCCAATCTCGCGCGCGGCAAAGATGTAGTCCTGCACAATCAAGAAGTAGCCCGGGAAGCCCATCTGCTTGATGGTGTTGAGCTCGAAGTCGATGCGCTCTTTGATCTCCGCAGTCATCGCCTCGCCGGGCCAACGCTTGGCCGCGCGCTCCCAGGTCAGGTGCGCCAGGTAGTCGCTCTCGAGCTTGATACGCAGGACCTTGTCGTAGCCGTCGAACTTGTCATACCGGGTGAACTCCTCGCGCAATGCGGCCTCGGGAAACTTTTGGGCGTAGGCCTCCTCGGTGCCGAAGCTCGCGGGAATCGGGAACTTGGGCATAATCGGGTCGGAGTTCAGCTGGAACTCCTCGACCTTGTCGGCAATCTCGACGGTGTTGTGCAGCTGCTCGAGGTTGTCGGGCAGGTTCGCGCACATCTCCTCGTAGCTCTTGAACCACTCCTGCTGGGTGTAGCGCAGACGCTTCTCGTCATCCAACTTCTTGCCCGTGCTCACGCACAGCAGCACATCGTGCGCCTCGCCATCCTCCTTGAGCAGGAAGTGCACGTCGTTGGTGGCAATCACCTTCACCCCATGCTTGCACCCCAGTTCCAGAAGCGTGGCATTCACTCGCTTCTGCCGCTGATAGAGCTCCGCGCGCTCCTCCTCCCCAAAGCCGTGCACCTCCGACTTGTGCAGCATCATCTCCAGGTAGTAGTCCTCCCCAAAGAGCCCCTTGAACCACTCAATCTCCGCCTCGGCCTCCGCGATGCGCCCCTCGTCAATCAACTGCGGCACGATCCCCGCAATACACGCCGAAGAGCAAATCAGCCCCTCGTGATAGCGCTCGAGCAACGCCTTGTCAATGCGCGCGCGACCGTAGAAACCCTCGATATGCGCAATCGAAATCAGTCGCAACAAGTTATGGTAGCCCGTCAGATTCTTCGCCAGCAGGATGAGGTGGTTCCCGCTGCGCACCGTGCGGTCCAAGTGCCCCAACTTCGCCACATACGCTTCACACCCCAGAATCGGCTTGATCCCCTCCTTGCGGCACGTGTCGTAGAAGGCCTTCAGCCCGTACAAGTTCCCGTGGTCGGTAATCGCGCACGCCCGCATCTTCAGCGCCTTCGCGCGCTTGACCAAGGCCGGCACCTGGCACGCCCCGTCCAACAGAGAGTAGCCCGTGTGCACATGCAGGTGGACAAATGGCACCAACTCGGGCTCCGACGCGCCCGCCGCGTTCGCTTCTTCACTCATAACGCCAGAAGTATAGCAAAAGCAGGGAGGTGCCGCTTCGCGGCGAGAGCTGTCGGCTACCGATAAAACAAGTCCGCCGAGGGTGACCTCGACGGACTTGAAGCTGGCTCCAAAGGCAGGATTCGAACCTGCGACCAAGTGATTAACAGTCACCTGCGCTACCACTGCGCCACTTTGGAAGAAAGTGGGCTTTCCGGAATTGGTGGCGGGTGAGGGTCACGATCCCCCGACACGCGGATTATGATTCCGCTGCTCTACCAACTGAGCTAACCCGCCAATCGGAAAACGCCGCACATTATAGAGCACTCCGTGCGCCAAAGTCAAGCCTTTTTTCGCGGCCGGGTAAAAAAGGAAGATAGCGGTTAGCGGTTGGCGTTTAGCTGCTAGCGAATGGTGGCCGGCGCGCGCTCCGCAGCGGATCGGCCCCCGGCCTCTAGCCCCCCGGCCCGGGTCGATCTCGGACCCGGGCCGGGTCCGCCTCGAGGTAGGCCCGGGTTGACCCTCGACCCGGGCCGGGTTCGTTTTGGCCCTGGGGCGGGTGAGGGGGCGGGGTGGGGTGCCCGTTCTGACAGGCCGCGTCCTCGCGGCCCAG
>CAMGJH010000022.1 GCA_946056345.1 uncultured Lentisphaeraceae bacterium
GCTTTTGGGAAAGCGCAAGGGCCGGTTAGGATTGGTAGACCGGCAGGGCGCTGTAGTGGGTGTGGAGAAGGTGGTGGGCCTTCTCGCTGCAGGGTGCCCCGAGGAAGTCGGCGTAGATGCGCTTGATCTGGGGGTTCTGGTGGGAGCAGCGGATGGCTTTCTCGCGGTCGTCCTTGTAGAGGCCTTCCATACGGGCCTTGCGGACTTCGTCGGTGGCCAGGGTGGGCTGGCCGCCGCCGCCGACGCAGCCGCCACGGCAGGCCATCACTTCGATGAACTGCCAGCGGGGCGGACGCCCGGCCTTGCGGTCTTCGCGGATGGCGTTGAGGACCTGCTCGACGTTGCCCATCTGGTGGGCGACGGCGATGTTGACCTTGGTGCCCTTGATGTCGATGGTTGCTTCCTTGACACCGGCCAGGCCGCGGACTTCGGTGAAGTCGACGTTGGCGAGCTCTTCCTTGGTGATGAGGTGGTAGGCGGTGCGCAGGGCCGCTTCCATCACGCCGCCGGTGGCGCCGAAGAGGGTGCCGGCACCGGTGTATTCACCGAGGATGTTATCCGCTTCGCTCTCGGGCAGGGCGTTGAAGTCGATGCCGGCAATCTTGATCATCCGGGCGAGCTCGCGGGTGGTGAGCACAACGTCAACGTCCTGGTAGCCAGAGGCGTGCATCTCTTCCGAGCGGGTGATTTCGTACTTCTTGGCCGTGCAGGGCATAATGGAGACCATATACATCTTGGCCGGGTCGATGCCCATCTTCTGGGCGAAGTAGGTCTTGGCCATCACGCCGAGCATCTGCTGGGGGCTCTTGGCGGTGGAGAAGTTGGGGATGAAGTCCGCGGCATACTTCTCCATCCAGTCGGTCCAGGCCGGGCAGCAGGAGGTGATGAGCGGGAGCTCGCCCCCCTGGGTGAAGCGGTGGACGAACTCGGTGCCCTCTTCCATAATGGTGAGGTCGGCCGAGAAGTTCGTGTCGAAGACGGCCTTGAAGCCGAGGCGGCGGAGGGCGGTGTAAATCTTGCCGGTGGAGAGCTCTCCGGGCTTCATCCCGAAGGCTTCGCCAAGGGCCACGCGGACGGCCGGGGCAATCTGCACGGCGGGGAAGCGCTCGCTATCGCGCAGGGCATCCCAGGCGATGGCCGTTTCGTCGCGCTCATAAATGGCACCGACGGGGCAGTGGGCCGAGCACTGGCCGCACTTGATGCAGGGCGAATCGTTGAGCGGGACATCGGCAGCGGGGGCGATCTTCATCTTCTCGCCGCGGCCGATGAACTCGAGGGCCCAAACGTTCTGCATTTCCTGGCAGACGATGGCGCAGCGGCCGCACTTGATGCACTTGTCGGGGTCGAGCACAATCGAGGGCGTGCTCTCGTCCTTCGGGATGCGGTCGATAGCCGGGCGCTGGAAGGGCACGTCGCGAATGCCGAACTCGGCGGCCACGCGCTGGAGCTCGCAGTTGCCCGAGCGCGGGCAGCGGAGGCAGTCGCTCGGGTGCGTGCTGAGGATGAGCTGGACGACGGTCTTGCGGATCTGGACGATGTCCGGGTCGTGAGTGGTGATCTTCATCCCCTCGGTCGCTTCGGTGCAGCAGGCGCGCAGGAGCTTGGGCGAGGCGCCGTTGCGAACCACGCAGATGCCGCAAGCGGCCCAGGCCTTCACGTCGGGGTGATAGCAGAGGGTGGGAATGCGGACGGCCACCTTCTTGGCCGCTTCGAGGATGGTCGTGCCCTTGGGCACTTCGACGGCGATGCCGTTGATTTCAAGATGGATCAGATTTTCCATGGCGCTCTCCTCAGGCAATTTCGATGGCGTGCAGTTTGCAGGTGTTGTAGCACTGGCCGCACTTGACGCACTTGGCCGGGTCGATGACGTGCTTCTCCTTGACCTTGCCGGCGATGGCACCGACGGGGCAGACGCGGGCGCACATCGTGCAGCCCACGCAGCGGCTGGGATTGACGCGGTATTGGACCAGCTTCTTGCACTTGCCGGCGGGGCAGCGCTTGTCGTTGATGTGGGCCATCACCTCGTCCATAAAGTAGCGGAGCATCGCCTGGACGGGGTTGGAGGCGGTCTGCCCGAGGCCGCAGAGGGAGGCGCGGTTCATCGCCTGGCAGATATCGCGCATCTTCTGGATGTCCTCGGGGGTGCCGCGGCCATCGGAGATGCGGGTGAGGGTGTTGAGGAGGGCGCGCCCGCCGATACGGCAGGGCATGCACTTGCCGCAGCTCTCATCGACGGTGAACTCAAGGTAGAACTTGGCCACGTCGACAATGCAGTCGGTGTCGTCCATCACGATGAGGCCACCCGAACCCATAATCGAGCCGATCTTGGCGAGGGACTCGTAGTCGATGGGCATATCGAGGAACTCGGGCGGAATCATGCCGCCGGAGGGGCCACCGGTCTGCGCGGCCTTGAACTTGCGGCCGTTGGGGATACCGCCGCCGATGTCGAAGATAATCTCGCGCAAGGTGATGCCCATCGGCACCTCGATGAGGCCGGAGTTCTTGACCTTGCCGGTGAGGGCGAAGACCTTGGTGCCCTTGCTGGTGGCCGTGCCGATCGAGGAGAACCACTTGGCCCCCTTGGTGATGATGACGGCCACGTTCGCGAGGGTCTCGACGTTGTTGATAATCGTCGGCTTGCCCCAGAGGCCCTTGACGGCCGGGAAGGGGGGGCGGGGCGTGGGCTGGCCACGCTTACCCTCGATAGAGGCCAAGAGGGCGGTCTCTTCGCCACAGACGAAGGCACCGGCGCCGAAACGCAGCTCGATATCGAAGGTGAAGTCGCTGCCCAGGATGTTCGGGCACCCGAGGAGGCCGCGCTCGCGGGCCTGCTCGATGGCAATCTGCAGGCGCTTGATGGCCAGCGGATACTCGGCGCGGATGTAGATGAAGCCCTTGGTGGCCCCTGTGGCACGGCCGGCAATCATCATCGCCTCGAGGATGGCGTGGGGGTCGCCTTCAAGGGTGGAGCGGTCCATATAGGCCCCGGGGTCGCCCTCGTCGGCATTGCAGACGATGTACTTCTGGTCGGCCTGGACGCCGGCGGAGAACTGCCACTTCTTACCGGTGGGGAAGCCAGCACCGCCGCGGCCGCGCAGCCCGGAGTCGAGAATCTCCTGGATGATTCCCTCGGGAGTCATCTCGAAGAGGGCCTTCTCGAGCCCGGCGTAGCCGTCGTGAGCGATGTAGTCCTCGATATTTTCGGGATCGATGAGGCCGCAGTGGCGCAGGACGATACGATGCTGCTTGGCGTAGAAGTCGATGTCCTTGCCCTCGTGGCCGGCCTCAGCCTGGGTCTTATCGTAGAGCAAGCGGGTGACGACCTTGCCGCCAACGATGTGCTCGTTGATGATGGCCGCGGCATCCTCGGGCTTCACATCCACATAGAAGGTGTCGGAAGGGAGCACCTTAACGATCGGGCCGCGCTCGCAGAAGCCCATACAGCCGGTGCGCACGATACTGACATTCGCCCCGGCATACTCGGCCGCCTTCAACAGGGCCGAGTAGAGCCCCAGACCGCCATTACTATCGCAGGCCGTTCCGCCGCAGACCAACAAATACTGCTTGCCGCCCTCGGCTTCCTTGGTGTTGGCCGCCACCAGGCGCGCACGCAGCGCGTCCAGACTCTCACGCGTCAATTTCTCTGCCATAGCGCACGCTCCTTAGTGTTGACGGAACTTATCCAGAATGCCCGGCACGGCGGCCTTCGTCACCTTGCCGAAGACTTCGCCGTTAATGACGATGACCGGGGCCAGACCGCAGCAGCCGAGGCAACGCACGGCCTCGGTGGAGAACTCGCCATCAGGGGTGACGGTGTTCACGCCCACGCCGAGCTCCTCTTCGAGCGCCTTCATAATGTCGTCGCCGCCCTTCAGGTAGCAGGCGGTGCCGAGGCAGACCTGAATGAGGTTGCGCCCGGGCTGCTTGAGCTTGAAGAAGTTATAGAAGGTGATGACGCCGTAGATCTTCGCCAGGGGCACCTCCAGCAGGTCGGCCAACTCCAGGATGACCTCGCGCGGCATATAGCCATAGGTCTGCTGAATCCGGTGCAGCACCATAATCAAATTGCCGGGTTTCGGCTTCCACTCGGCGATAAACTCACGCAACTCCGGCGTCAGCTTCTTTAACTCTTGACCCATAGAACTCTCTCCTTTTCGCTGGGCGCGGTGAAGGGCAGCGGCCCCAATCAAAGTGTGATGGCAAGCATAGCGAAACGCGGGAGCGATGTCAAGCAAAAACCGGGCTCCCGAAGCGGGAACCCGGTCTCTTTCGGCGGCAAGCGCCGGGGCGTTGATTAGAACGCGTAGTGGGCGAAGGCGCGATTGGCCTGGGCCATCTTGTGGGTGTCGTCGCGCTTCTTGAGGACGTTGCCGGTGTTGTTGTAGGCATCGATGAGCTCAAGGGCCACGGCGCGGGGCATCGGCACACCACGGCGAGCGGAGGCGTACTGGGCCATCCAGCGGAGGGCGAGGGCGAGCTGGCGCCCGGGCTTGATCTCCACCGGCACCGGATAGGTGGCACCACCAATGCGGCGGCTCTTCACTTCCACTTTCGGCTTCATATTGTTGATGGCCGCGTCCATCACCTCGAGGGGATCCTTGCCGGTTTCCTTGGCGAGTTCCTCGATGGCTCCGTAGACGATGCGCTCGGCAGTGGTCTTCTTGCCCGACTTCATCAGGGTGCGGACGACCTTGGCGACGAGCTCGCTATTGAAGCGAGGGTCGGTCATGTGCACGCGCTTGACAGCTTGACGGCGTCTCATGATTCAGTGCCCTCCTTATTTCTTCTTCGCGTTAGCGGCGGCATCTTTCTTGACGCCATACTTGGAGCGGGAGCGGCCACGGCCATTCACGCCGAGGCTGTCGAGGCAGCCGCGGATGATGTGGTAGCGGACGCCCGGGAGGTCCTTCACACGGCCGCCGCGGATGAGCACGACGGAGTGTTCCTGAAGGTTGTGGCCTTCGCCGGGGATGTAGGCGGTCACTTCGTAGCCGGAGGTCAGGCGCACACGGGCAACCTTACGCAACGCGGAGTTCGGCTTCTTCGGGGTCTGCGTCTTGACGACGGTGCAGACGCCGCGGCGCTGGGGGCAGGCAACGAGCGCAGGAGACTTGCTCTTCTTGCGCTGCGGGGTGCGGCCCTTGCGCACCAGCTGGTTAATCGTAGGCATTCTAGTTGATCCTTTGACGGATGCTTTCAGTTCAGTGTGCCCGCGGGGCGGGCGTTCGGGTTGCGGCTGGAGCGATGGGACGGGGCTCTCGTCCTCTGCAACAAGGCCTAGCTACTGGCCTTGGGCTCCACGCCCGCAGGAAAATGGTGGCGCGTATTGTAGCACAGCCCCCAGCCGGGGGCAAGACCTTTTTGCGCGGGCAGGCACAGCCGCACCCGCGCTTGGGGTCCACAGCTTACGCCTTGGTGACGCGACCGGCCTTCAAGCAGGCAGCGCAGACCGTCATGTGGCAGGTCTGGCCGTTGGGCTTGCGGACGTGGACGTTCATCAGGTTGGGCTCGAAGCGGCGCTTGGAGATGCCGGTGGTGTGCAGACCGATGCCGCCCTTGGCCTTCTTCAAACCGTGGCGGACGATGCGGGCGCCGACGATAGGCTTCTTGCCGCAGCATTCACAGATACGAGACATAGTGATTTCTCCTTGAGATTAGAGGGTGTTCAGGGGGGTTAAGGCTTGAGAAAGGTGGCCTTGCGGAAGCGTTCGGCCGAGACTTCGGAGTGGTCGATGGGCTCTTCGCTGCGTTCGCGCACTTCGCTGGCGCCCTTGGCACGCGGCTGAAGGGCTTCGTGCAGGGCGCGCTTGACCGCGTCGAGCCCGGGCTTACCCTCAGCCGTGAGCGAGAGGCGGATTGGCTCGAAGCCGACGGCCTGCACGAACTCGGGGTAGTGCGCCTGGGCCTGGGGCTCATCCATCTTATTGGCCAGCACGAGGGCCGGGCGAGCAGCGAGCTCGGGATCGTAGCTCTCCACCTCGGCGCGCAACACGCGGTAGGCCTCCTCGGGGAGGTTCTCGGTGTCGGCCATATCCAACACGTAGACGAGCATCCGCGAACGCGAGATGTGCCGCAGGAAGGTGAGGCCGAGCCCCACGCCATCTGCCGCGCCCTCGATAATCCCCGGGATGTCCGCCACGCGCAGCGTCGCGTAGTCCTCAAAGTTCACCGTGCCCACAATCGGGTGGAGCGTGGTGAAGGGATAGTTCGCGATCTTCGGCTTGGCCGAGCTGAGCGCGGCCAGCAACGAAGACTTCCCAGCGTTGGGAAAGCCCACCAGCCCGGCATCGGCAATCGTCTTGAGCTCGAAGCGGGCGTTGAACGCCTCGCCCTCGTCCCCGGGAATAAACTTCTCCGGCGCCTGGTTCGTGGCGCTCTTGAAGTGGACATTCCCCCAACCGCCGCGGCCGCCGCGCGCAATCACCAGGGTCTGCCCGTGCTCGAGCACCTCTCCCAGCCACGCGCCGGTATCGGCGTTGTAGACCTCCGTGCCGCAGGGCACATCGACGATGAGATCGGCCCCGTTGCGCCCGTGCATCTTCTGCCCGGAGCCCGAGACGCCGTTCTCGGCGAACAACCGCGGCTCGTAGAAAACGCGCAGCAGACTATCGGCGTGCGTACTCGCGCGCAGCACAACGTTCCCGCCGCGCCCGCCGTCGCCGCCGTCCGGGCCGCCCTCGGGCACGTGCGACTCGCGCCGGAAGCTCCCGCTCCCGTCGCCGCCGCGCCCTGCGCGCACCTCGGCCGTTGCCGAATCTACGAATGTCCGCGTCTTCATGCCGCCCTAACCAAAGCCTTTAGGCCAAACTTACTCGGCCACCTCGGGAAGCGGCTTGATCGCCACGACCTTGCCGTTCTTCTGGAACTCGACAACGCCGTCAATCAGCGCGAAGAGGGTGAAGTCGCGCCCGCAGCCAACGTTGGCGCCCGGGGCGAACTTCGTGCCGCGCTGGCGGACGATGATGGAGCCGGCGGTCACAACCTGCCCGGCATAACGCTTGACGCCGAGACGCTTGGCATTGCTGTCGCGGCCGTTACCAGTGCTACCTGCCATAAGAGTGACTCCTTCCGGTTAGGCGATGGACTTAATCTTGAGAACCGTCAGCTCCTGACGGTGACCGACGCGGCGCTCGTAGCCTTTGCGGCGGTTCTTGCGGAAATGAATGAGCTTGTCACCGCGCTTGTGCCCGAGCACCGTGGCCACAACCTTGGCACCCTCGACCAGCGGCATGCCAATCTTCAGCTCGTCGCCAGTGTTCAGCGCGAGCACAGAGGCCAGCTCGATGTCCGTGCCGGGCTCGCCGGCCATGCGGTTGACTTCGATGACCGTGCCCACGCTCACGCGGCACTGGACGCCACCGGCCTCAACGACTGCGTATGCTTCCATGTGTTCTTCCTTTAATAAGGTTCAACAAAAGGGGTCTTCCGCCTCCTATGGCGAAAAGTGGCGCGTATGATAGCGCAACCGCACGCGCGCTGTCAACACTTTTCTGCCAAAGCACTCGGCCAAGATGGCACAACCCCAGCAACAGCAAGCACAAACGCCTCGCAAAATCGAAAAGCCAAAAAGCATAAGTCCTTGCACCTTGCGCAGTGCCAAGCACGCAAAAGGCGCCCGTTTCCGGGCGCCCGAACCCCTCGCGGGGCTATTCAATCAGCCTGAGCAGGCCGTTGATCAGGTTCTTCAGTGCCTTCAGCAGCACCGCAATCAGCGTCTCCTCCATAGGCATCACCTCCTTTCGCAGACTCCGATTGGCGCGCGGCGCGCGCTCAGGCCGTCACCAGCGGCTTCGCGAAAGCCACCTGGCGGAGCGTGGTGCCGCCCTGACGGGTGCGGAAGACGAGGGTGAGCGCCACGCCCGAGCTCTCGAAGACCAGATCCGTGCGCAGCGCGGCGCAGGTGGGATTCTGCACGCTCTCGATCCCCTCGCAGCGCGCCTCGCCGGAGCCGTCGTCGAGGAAGAAGCCCTCATCCTCGGCAGCCGGGTTCCAGGTCAGCCCAGAGCCCATCACGAAGAAGGCCCCTTCGCTCGAGATCACACTGTCAGTCACCGTGGTGAGGTCCACCACGCGATCGAGCACCGGCAGCGCCAGGATGCGGTCGGTGCGGACCACCGAGCTCGCCGATGCCGCGTTACGCAGGCGGGCACCCACCGAGGCATTGACCACCAGCGCATTGCTGGCCGCATTCCACGGCGCTTCCGCCGAAGCGAAGGTGCCACGGACCGCCGGCGCGAAACGCACCAGCCCGTTGATATTCACCGCACGCCCCTCAGCAGTCAGCTTCGCAAGCATATCGGCGAACTCGTTAAGCACCAGCAGCACCGTCGAGCCCTTCACCGGGCAGCCCTCGGCAACCATACGCTTGGCCACGTCGGAGGTGTTGTAGGTCTCCTTGACCTCCACCACGCCGGTGTAGACCGGCTTGCCGGCACTCTTGCTCGCCACGGGGTTCTCCACCACGTGGTAGTTCACGCTCTCGATCGCGGGAGTCGTCTCAATCATCACATCAGCCATTTCTGACCATACCTTTCTTGTCCCTGAGAGTGAGCCCTCCGGCGGAAACCGCTCCGCCCATCAAGGGGCGCCCGGACCGGGGTTCCTCGCCCGAACGCACCCTTGCGCGCTTCGTGCACGCTTTCGTGCAAAAAAAGTGCATCCCCGCGCCAATCCAAGCCCCCGCCACCGTGCACACCGTGCACCCTCCGGCCCGCCCCCGCCCCGGATCGCCCACCCCACCCCGCCGTCCCCTCTACCATATACATATCACGCGCACGCGCGCGCGAGGCTCTCCCTGCACCACCCCAAAGCGAAAACAAGGCGAACCCGGGGCGGATGGCTACGCAGGAGG
>CAMGJH010000023.1 GCA_946056345.1 uncultured Lentisphaeraceae bacterium
CCTCGCAAGCCCCTAACCGCGTGCGCGGCAAATATGCCGCGCCACAGAACCGCCACTTGGGCTTGCGCCCTTGCAGGGGCTCCGCCCCCGCCACCCCCGCACAGGCATAAATGCCGCCCCCGCCACCCCCGAAAAGGCCCGCTGTGGGGTGTGAGCCTGGCCCTGGGGGTGTGCCAGGCGCGTGGGGTGCTTGGGGTGTGCGCCGGGCCGCGAAGCGGTTCCCGGCAAAAGGGCGGTTCTGTGGCCGCGCATACTTGCGCGGTGGGGCGCTTAGAGTTCCAAGCCGAGATTGGAGAGGAGGTAGGCGGGGAGGTCGTCAATGGCGATGGGGGTGGGCTTGGCTTCGCCGAGGGTGGGGGGCTCGGTGGTGGCGGGGGTGAAGGGGATGAGGACATCCTGGCCACCGAGTTTGCGGCACTGGAAGCCGAACTTGGCCGAGGGGTGGGCGGTGCAGGCGTTGGGGCAGCCGCTGATGCGCACCTCGGTGGTGACGAGCTGCGCCAGGAGGCGGCGCTCGGGGGTGTTGGCCGGGAGATAGGCATCGAGGACCTTGGCGAGTTTCTCGCCGATGCGCGGGGAGTCGGCCGCGCCAATCTTGCAGATGGTGTTGCCAATGCAGGTGGGGATGTGTCCGACGTAGGAGCGCAGGGTGAGGTCGAAGTCCGGGAAGGTTTGCACGAGGGCGCGGTAGAGGGCGGTAAGGCACTTGGCGTGGACGCGCGGGAGGGTGAGGTCTTGCGAGATGAGCAGCTGGAGGCGGGTGAGGCCGTAGTGCTCGAGGAAGTCGCAGAAGCGCACGAGCAGGGGCTGGGTGAAGTTGCCGAAGGGGACGAAGAGGCGGACGGAGTAGGTGCCGTCGTGGAGGGGCTTGCAGGCGATGGCCTTCCAGTCCTCGAAGCCGGGGAGGGGCTCGACGCCCTCGGGGAGGGTGGTGACGGGGTAGGTCTCGGGCTTGAGGGCGCTCTCGGGGCAGACGGGGTAGCCCAGGGCATCGGCCTTGGCGTAGTATTCGTGGAAGAGCTTGGCGAGGCCGTCGTCGCCGAGTTTGCCGCGCAGGAAACGGAGGCGGGCGGTGGCGCGGCAGGCGCGGTCGCCGTGGTCATTGAAGAGGGCGGTGACGGCCATCGCCACGCGGATGCACTCGCTGGCGGGGAGGGCCTCGAAGAGTTTGAAGCCGACGCGGGGCTTGTTGCCGATGCCGCCGGCGAGCCAGACCTCGAAGGTGCGCGCGCCGTTGGTGTTGGTGGCGACGAAGCCGAGGTCCTGGATGGCGCAGAGCATCCGGTCGGCGGTGCGGTCGGCGAAGGCGATCTTGATCTTGCGGGGGAGGGCGTAGGCGAGGTCGAAGGTATAGAAGGCGTCGGAGAGGGCGCGGGCGTAGGGGAGGACGTCGAAGGCGGTATCGGCGTGCAGGCCGCTATCGGGGTTGACGAGGACGTTGCGGAAGGTGTTGCCGCCGCCGCCGCGGAAGTGGAGCCCGGTCGCTTCGCAGTCGGCGAGGGCGTTGGCGACCTCGGTGGGGGCCACGCCGTGGAGCTGGATGGCCTGGCGGGTGGTGATGTGGGCGAAGGGCACGCCGTATTTGGCGAGGAGGCCGGCGATGGTGCGCAGGTCGGAGAGGGTGACGATACCGCCAGTGCGGCGGATGCGCATCATCACGGCGTCGTTCTTTTGCTGGTAGATGCCGAAGCCCGAGGAGACGGCCTTGAGTTGGAGGGGGGTGATGCGCTGGGCGTTGAAGTCGGCCCAGGCGCTGAGTAGTTGATCGTGGATACCCATTTGGGAGACTCCTTTCTAGGAAAGTGGCGGGGTGGAGAGGGCGCGGTCTGCGAAGGGGTCGTGGTGGCGCTTGAGGGCGGCGACGATGGTCTCTTCGCTGACGGCGAAGTAGCGGGCGAATTGGGCGGGGGTGAGGGGGTGACGGCGGGCGAGGGCGATGAGGGCTTCCTCGGAGTAGGGTTCCGGGGCGGCGGGAGCGGTGGCGTGTTGTTCGGTGGCGATGGTGGAGAAGAGGGCGCGCAGGCGTGCGAGCTCGGCGGGGGGGAGGGGCTTGACGCAGGCTTCGGCGGGGGGGCGCTCGGCGGAGTTGACGGTGAGGGTGTCGGGGTGGAGGCGCTCGGCGAGCGCGAGGATGGCGTTGACCTGCGCGGGAGCGGTGTTGATGCCGGGCATTGCGAAGAACTCGAGGTCGAGCTTGCCGGAGAAGTCGGCCCGGAAGCGCTGCCAGCCGGCGTAGAGGTCGGCGAAGTGGAGCGCGGGGTGGGGGCGGACGGTGGCGCGGAAGGAGGCTTCGTCCCAGAAATGCAGGGAGATCTTGACGCGCGAGGCTCGGGCGGCGGCGGCGCGGACCTCGGGGTCGGCGAAGAGGGCACCGTTGCTCATCAGCAGCGAGGGCTTACCGGTGTGGCTCGCGATCCAGTCGAGCACATCGCCGAAGTGGGCGTGGAGGGTGGGCTCGCCCGAGCCGCAGAGGGTGAGGATGTCCACCGGTTCGCCTTTGGCGAGCCAGGTTTCCAGCTGGCGGTAAACCTCGCCGAGGGGGACGTAGTCGCGGCGGGTGCAGGTGGTTTTGGGGGTGGGGCCGAGCTGACAGAAGAGGCAGTCGTAGCAGCAGGTTTTCATCGGCACCAGGTCGATGCCCAGGCTTCGACCATAGCGGCGTGAGGGGACCGGACCGAAGAGGAGGGTGGGCGTGGGCATCGTGGGGCTCCGAGGGGTGGGCGGATTACTTGGGCGGGAGGACGTGCTTGGGCCGTTCGCGCAGCTGGCGGCGGGTCTTCTTCTCTTCGGGGCAGGCGGCAAAGTCGAGCTCGTCATCATCCGAGCCGTAGCGGCTGTCGAGCTTGGGGCCACCGCCGAAGAGCTTCTCCTGCTCGGAGGCGGAGGGCCAGGGGACCCAATCTTGCGTGAAGGCGTAGGCGGACTTGGAGAGGGGCAGGCCCCACATCTCGAAGTAGGGGGTGAGGTCGCGCTTGACGGCCTTGGACCAGGTGCAGCAGAGGCGGTCGCCGGTGGCGGCGGCGGGGTACTTGTCGTACTTATCGTTGGCGACGGTGACGACGCTCTCGACGCCGAAGTGGTGGGCGAGGGTCATATAGAAGACTAGGCGGGTGGAGTTGTTGCCGGTGGCCCAGAGGTCGCGCTTGCCGGCCTTGGCGGCCTGGGCGATGTCGTTCCAGGAGTCGGCCATAATGCGGGGGAAGGCGGTGCCGTTGAGGAGGTTCATCACGCAGGTGCCGAAGAAGTTGTTGACCACCTCGGTGTTGCCCGGGAGCTGGAAGACGCCGGTGACGCCGTGGCCCATATTGTGGCCGATTTCATGGAGTGCGCCCCAGGATCCGGCCTTCTGAAGCCCGGCGAGGTTCGTCATTCCGCCGCCCCAGAGGATGCACATAATCGGGTAGCCCGAGTGGCCGGCGCCCACGGAGATCTGCGTGTCGTCGACGATGCGGATGGGGGTCCACTTCGGCTCGTTCTCGCGCGAGGGCTTCTTGAGTGCCTTCGGGGTCTTGGGGTCCACCGGGACGGGCTCCTGCTCGAGGATCTCGTCGCCATAACGATTGACAGCGGGCTTGGCGGCGAGGGCGGCCCCTTCGCCCTCGGCGGCGGGCTTTGGGGCGGGCATCGAGGCGGCGCGCACGAGCTCCTCGGTGTCGGGCGTGGCCTCGGGGTTCAGCTGCACAAGCTTCTTGTTGAGGATGCCCCACTCGCGCTTGGCGGCGCGGAAGTTCTTCGCTTCGTTATCGGTGGGCAGGTCGCGACCCGAGACGCGGTGCATAATCGCCGCCGCCTTGCCCCACCATTGCGCTAGGGCCACCATATTCTTGACCTTGCGCAGGTGCTGCGATTGCACGGTGAGGATGATGTTCTTGGTCTGCAGCTCGCCCCAGGGCGCGGGGTACTTGGAGATGCGCTCGTTCCAATCCTCGTTGGTATCGATCCCCAGGCGGAACCAAGGCATCAGCACGCAGCCGGAGACCTCCACCTCCATTGGGCGCGAGCCGCCGTTCCACTGGAACCAGAGCACGCCGCCGAGCACGTGGCCAATCTCCTGGCGCTTCTTGGAGATCTTGAATGAGCGGCACATCTCCGGCCAACGCCACAGCGGGCGGTTATCGGTGACCTGCTCCCAGCCCATCTTAATCTTGGAGATACTCGGCACCACCGGGTTATAGGGGTCGTCCATCGGGTTGCCGTTCTCGTCGAGGGGGACGATTTTGGGGTTAAGGGCATCGGAGTGGACCCCGATGCGGGCGGTGAGGTTCCCCGTCAGGGAGCCGCACTTGATGGTAATCACCTCGCCAGGCGGCGCGTAGAGCCCGGTGCTGATCCAGCCGCCCTCGCCGGGATAGAGCGTGAGTTTCTTGGTGACGCGCTCGGCGTCGTCAGGCACTTTGCCCGGCCAGAGGTCGGCCGACTTGGCGGCATAGAGTTCATCCATCGGCAGCGACTGCGCCTTCCAGCTCTGGTAGCGCACGAGCAGCAGTTCGAGCGGATACTTGATGCTCACGCCCCGGTTCGGCCCGCAGACCACCTCGCCCCCGCGCCGGTAGAGCAGCTCCTCGAGCGCGGCCTTCAGCTGTTTGGCATCGCGCGAGACCGAGCCGCCTTCGGTGGTGTTGCTCTGGAAGACGCGCATTGCCTCGATGTAGGCCACCATCCCTGCGCCGGTCTGGCCGACCACTTCCTTCACGCCGTCTCCGGCCAGGCCGCCGCCATCCTGATCGTGCTTCTCCTCGCCTTTCTTCTGGTCAATCTCCAGGCGCTGGATTGCGTCGAACCAGGGGCCGACCTTGGCGGCCACCTTCTTCATCCGCTCGCGTTCCTGTAATTCGGCGCGGTATTCGGCGGCGGTGGGGATGCCATTGGTGGCCACGAGTTTGCGGTTGTAGTCCAGCTTCTCGATTACGTGGCCCTTGGAGTCGGTCTCCACCTTGGCATTCTGATAGGTCAACTGCGCCTGCAGCCCTCCGCAGAGGGCCACCATCAGGGCGAACATCCATACGTGTTTCGTCATAAGCTCTCCTTTTCTCCTATTTGCCAGCGGCATATTACCAAACCTTCGGCCGGGCCGCACGCACCCTGTTGTGCGGTCAGCCCCAGCCGCAGCGCGCGCAAGATCTCGGTCTCCGCCCCGGCCGGTTCCAACCGCAGCACGGTCTCGGCCCGCCCCTGCGCGTCGAGCGCCACGTGAAAGACTGCCAGCCCGCGCCCGGCCACCGCCGCTTCGCGTGGGAAGTGCGGTGCATAGCCGGCCGCCTGCAACGCCTCGGCCACCTGTACCGTGCGGCTATCGACCGCAGCCTGCGGAGCATAGCAGCTCGGCAAAAGCCCCTTGGGGTCCACCGCCGCTGCGCCCACCGAGATCGCGAGCGCCAGTTCGGGCAACGGCTTGCCGCCCAAGGGCTTGGGCTCGGGCAGTTTGCCGGCCAGCGAGATGCCCACCTCGCGGTCGCTCAACGCCATTGCTGCGCGGCGGGCGGCCCCTTGGCGGCGCAGTTCGGCCGCCTCCTGCGCGGAGGCCAGGCGCAGCGTGAGCCCGGGCTCGGGCAACGCGCCGCGCGGCTCGGTGCGCGCTGCACTCCGCCGCAACAGGCTCCACGGCCCAAGCACGGCCAGCGCCAACGCGCCCGCGGTGATGGCCGAGAGCAATGTGCTGCCCCACCAATAGGTAAGGGCCCGGCGGATGGGCGAACGCCGCCGTCGCATCGCCTGATAGTGGCGAATGAGCTTGCGCCGCCGTTCGATGTTGAGGTTTCGGGCCATTGGCCTACTTGCGCTCCTCGCCTTCTGCCCGCTCGGGTTCGGCCAGCACCAGGTTGACCCGCTCGGCCCCGCACCGGCGCAGCCGCTCCATCCAGCGCAACGCCTCGCCGTAGGGCACGCTCTCATCGACCATCAAGTTCAGCTCCCGCCCGGGCCGCGTCCGCTCCAATGCTTCGAGTTCGGTGGGGTTATCGGAGGTGTAGCGCCCCTCTTCCAGCAGCAGCACCGTGACGTGCTCGCGCCCCGGGGCCACCAGCCGCTTGACCACCGCCGCCGGGCAATTCGCCGGCAGCCCTTCGGCCGCCTCGCCCACCGGCAGCCGCACCACCTGCCCGGGCTGCACCACGGTCTTGCCCAGCAGACAGTAAATCAGCAGCGCGGCCAGCGCCAGGTCAATCCACGGCACGATGAGCAGGAAGGAGCGCACCACGCGGCTGCGCGGCCAACGCCTTCCGCTAAACGAGTGGCGCTGCCAGACGTAGGGCTCGCCGTCGGCCGGTTTCACGGACTGTTTCGCGTTGGCCATCACTTCTCCCTCCGCGTGCGCTTAGGCCTCGGGGCGCTCGGTGACGTTCTGGTTCGGCAGACCGTCGTTGCGCGCCAGGTATTCAAGCACCAGGGCCATCCCCATATCCATATCCAGGCAGAGCGCGTCGGTGCGCAGCACCAGGATGTGGTGGGCCACGTAGCAGAAGGCCGCGCCGATGAGCCCGGCCAAGGTGGTCCCCAGCGCGCCGGCAATCGCCTCCACGGTCAACCCCGGGCGGATGAGCGGCGCGTGCGCGTCGATGGCCGAGACGGCCAGGAAGCCCCCAAAGAGCGTCCCGATGAGCCCGAGCAGGGGGAGAATCTGTGCGAAGAGCGAGAGGAGCATTGCCCGGCGCTCCAGACGCGAGAGCTCGGCGTGGGCGGTGGCGGCGAGCACCTCGCGCAGGTGCGCTTCGTCGCTCTCAGCGTGGACGACGGCCTCGGCTACGAGGGCGGCCAGCGGTCCGGGCGTTTCGTCGCAAATCGCCAACGCCTCGGCGGTCTGCCCCTTATCTAACACATTGAAGATGCCCTGCAGGAAGTCCTGCGGGTCAATGGCGATCTTGCGCAGACGCAACATCCGGTCGATAAAGATCCCGAAGGAGGCCACAATCAAGGCCACAATGCCCCAGAAGAAGACGCTATCGGTTAAGAACTCAATCACGGTTGTTCCCTCCTATTGGCCGCGCAGACGGCCTCGATCGCTTCGCTTCGCCAGCGTGCGGGGTAGTCGCGGCACTGCTTGGGGGCGGCGCTGTGGACGCGGCAGAGGTTCTCCGCCGTCAGAAAGCGGCAGGGTGCGTTCGGTTCGCCCTTGAGGACCAGTCCAGTCCGCGCCGGGGCCAGGTCGGTCTCCTCGGCGATGAAGGCTTCGACGCTCACGCCCAGCAGCGCGGCCAACGCCTCGCAATCTTCGTCGGTGACGCGGACATAGCCCGGCACGCGGCAGCACGCGCCGCACCGTTGGCACGTAAAGCGCTCTACGCTCTCTGCTGCCATTCCTGCCCCCTTGCTGCCTAGAGAATGAGAAGACTGATGGCCATTACGGCCATCCCGGCCACCAACCCACAGAGCGAGTCGTGCCCCTGCCCATAGGTGCGCGAGGCCGGCAGCAGCTCGTCCAGGCTGATGAAGACCATAATCCCCGCCACGCCCCCCGAGACCATCCCCAGCAACATCGGCGGCGGGGTGAAGGCCACGCTTCGGTAGCAGAGCGCCAGCACCCCCCAGAGCGCGAAGGCCCCCACCGGCTCGGCCAACCCCGAGAGGCACGCCCACGCGAAGGCCCGCATTCGGCTCCCGGTGGCATAGAAGATTGGCACCGAGACGGAGATGCCCTCGGGGATATTGTGCAACGCAATGGCCACGGCGATGGCCACGCCCAACTGCGGGTTCTCCAGCGCCGTCAGGAATGTGGCCAACCCCTCGGGGAAGTTGTGGATAGTAATTGCCAGTGCGGTGAAGACCCCCATCCGCAGGAGGTGCCCGTGGTTGTGGCGGGCGGTCTCCTCCACGTGATGGCGCGCTTCGGGCGGGGTGGGGGCGTGCGCATCGCGCAGCTCGGCGTACTCGGCCTCTTCGTGGGCCTCGTGGGGATTTTCCGCCTCGGGCACCAGGCGGTCAATCGCAAAGATGAGGCCAATGCCCCCGAAGAAGCCAAGCAGCCCCCACACATCGGCCCACGGCTTGGTCCACCCGGCCTCGCGCAGCGTCTCAATCCCCTCAGGCAGCAGCTCCATAAAGGAGACGTAGAGCATCACCCCAGCCGAGAGCCCTGTGCAAATCGAGAGGAAGCGCAGATTGGTTTTGCGCACAAAGAAGGCGATCACCGCCCCGATGCCCGTCGAGAGCCCGGCAATCAGCGTTAGCCCAAAGGCTGCAAAGAGGTTTCCCATCGCCGCGCCGCCTTTCCCCTACGCCAACACCTCGGCGATGGCCTTGGCGGCACGTACGGTGGCCCCGCCCTCGCCCAACTTTTCGCGCACTTCGCGGTAGGCCGCCAGCAGCTGCTTGCGCTCAGTCGTCGGCCGCAGGAAGGTGAGCAGCCACGAGGCCGCCTCGTAGGTGGTAAACTGCCGCTGGAGCAGCTCGGGCATCACCAAGCGCCCGGCAATGATGTTCACCAGCCCAGCAAAGCGCAGCGTCATCCCCGCCGTCACCACCCGCGCCACCAACTCGGTGGCCAGGCTCACGCGGTAGGCCAAGACCGCCGGGCAATCCATCAGGCACGCCTCGAGCGTGGCCGTGCCGCTGGCAATCAGCGCCGCGTCGGCTTGCGCGAGCACGTGCCGCGCCTGCCCCTCCA
>CAMGJH010000024.1 GCA_946056345.1 uncultured Lentisphaeraceae bacterium
CAGGGCGAGTTCACTGATTTGTGCGCAGGCCCTCATGTGGTGTCCACCGGCAAGGCACCCCAGCCATCATCATCCAGCGCCGCAACTCCTCGAAGGTTAGCGCGCCATAGAGCAGTTCCTGGTGTTGATCACTCTCGTGCTTCTTGCCCACGCAAGGCCCGGCAAAGACAATCGGCGCATCGGGAAACTCCCGCCGCAGGGCCTTGCAGTGCGCGATAATCGGCGAATCCACCGGCGTCAGATAGGGCGCAAAGCGCGGATAGTAGCGCTGAATGAGCTCGACCACCACCGGGCAGGCCGAAGAGATCTGCAGCCGATGGTTCGGACTCTTGGCCATCAACTCCGCCACCCGGCGCGAGACGATATTCGCCCCCACCGCCGTCTCGCGCACCACCGCAAAGCCCAACTTCTTGAGCGCCGTCGAAAGACACGCCGGATCCACCCCCGGGAACTCCGAGGCAAAACTCGGCGCCAGCGAAAGCACCACATCCCGCCGCGCGGAGACCAGATTGCGCACGGCCTGCAAGTCGTCACGCACCATCTTGGCCTTGTTCGGGCAGGTAGCCACACAGGTCCCGCAATAGATACACGCCTCGGGCACCACCACCGCGTGGTCGTTCTCCACCCGGATGGCCTTCACCGGGCACCGCCGCACGCACTTGTAGCAATCGCGGCACTGGGCATTGACAGAATAGACTGGCGCTAACGCATCCATCGCTTACTCCTGGGCAAAGGCTTTCTCGAGCAACGCGGGCACCGCCTCGGGCGTCACCCCGCTATGGCACGTGCCATTAATCCAAATATTCGGCCCCACCCCGCAGGCATTCCCGCACCGGCACCCCTTCAACTCCACCTCCGCGCTCCGCCCCTGCGCCGTCAACCACGCCCGGACCGCTTCCAAGTTCTTATTGTTCCCGCGCGAAAAGCAGGAACTGCCCATACAAATCGTCACGCTGACCATAGCACGCACTCCTTATGCCCCATAGTCTACCGCACCCCGCCCAAAACTGCAAGCCGCGCTCCCCGGGCTCGCTACGCTCGCAGCGGTTGGCCGTTAGCGGGTAACTGTTAGCGCGCGTACCGCGACGGAGATACTGGCACTCCATTGGCCAGGTTTTCCACCTCCGGCGACAGCCTTCTCATCTATCACCCATCGCCTATCGAAAAAGCCTCCCGCCCCGGGTCCGAGGTGAACTAGGCCCGAGTCGAGGGTCAACCCGGGCCTACCTCGAGGCGAACTCGGGGCGGATAAAAATGTAAAGCGGCCGGGGGCTAGATTATCACCCCGCCCGAGGCAAACGATTAAGTCCACCACTTATCGGCAATAAGTCCACCACTTATCGGCAATAAGTCCACCACTTAATTTCGATAAGTCCCGGACTTATTAATTCAACCGGCCCCGGGTCCGAGGTGAACCCGCCCCGAGTCGAGGGTCAACCCGGGCCTACCTCGAGGTGGACCCGGGGCGGATGCGAGGTGGACCCGGGGCGGATGCGAGGTGGACCCGGGGCGGCCTGGCGGAGCAAGCCGCTGTAAAACGCTTAATGGCCTTGCCGCCGAGGACGGCGAATGCTCCCTTTCCCTCCCAAGAGTGCCTGTCGCAGAAGGCGCACTTAGAGCTAGCCGCTAACAGCCAAGCGCTGGATCGCGCGTGCGCGTGCGCGCGTACCTTATATACATTAAAGGCGGCGACACTTGCACACAGCGAGCCGTGTTGTGGTATAATGGCGACCATTAGAAAGGAAGACGACAATGTCCACACGTCCTGTTTGCTTGATTATCCGTGATGGTTGGGGCATGAATGCCCGTTTTGAGGGGAACTCGGTGTTTCGCGCGAAGACGCCGGTGATTGACCGCCTGCGCACGCGCTATCCTTGGTGCCGGATTGAATGCTCCGGCGAAGAGGTGGGGTTACCCGATGGCTACCAGGGCTCTTCGGAGGTCGGGCACTTGAATATGGGCGCCGGGCGCATCGTTGAGCAGGAGCTCAAACGCATTGACGATGGCCTCAAGAGCGGCGAGCTCTTCAAGAGCCCGAAGTGGGAGGCGCTGATCGGGAACTGGAAGGCCAACAAGTCGCAGCTGCACCTGATGGGGCTCTTGCAGGATGAGGGCGTGCACGCCCACCAGGAGCATCTCTTCAAGATTATGCGCCGCGCGCGCCAGGAGAACCCCGAGGGCAAAATCGTGGTCCATCCCTTCCTTGATGGCCGCGACACGCCCCCGCGCTCGACGTTGGAATATCTGGCCAAGCTCGGCACCGTGATGGCCGAGGTGGGCAACTGCACCATTGGCACGGCGATGGGCCGCTACTACGCGATGGACCGCTCGAAGAACTGGGCGCTGACCTCCGAGGCCTACGAGTGCATCGTCGCGGCGCAGGGTACGAAGGTGGCCACCGCCGAGGCGTGGGTGAAGCAGGCTTACGAGACGCTGAAGACCCCCGACGGCACCGAGATGACCGATGAGTACATCCCGTGCGCTGTGATTGGCGACTACGCTGGCGTGAAGGATGGCGATAGCGTGATGCACACGAACTACCGTCAGGACCGTGCCATTCAGTTGACCCAGGCCTTCGTCTGCGACGATTACGCCGGCACCCGTTCGGTCCGCCCGCAGGTCACCTATCTGGGCTTTACGCGCTACTGGGACGAGTTCGAGGATTATCTCCTCGGCGCGATGGGCGGCGATGGCGGGATGGATATGCTCCTGGGCGAGGTGGTCTCCAAGGCCGGTATCCGCCAGCTGCGCATCGCCGAGACGCAGAAGTTCCGCCACGTCACCTCCTTCTTCAATGGCAAGAGCACCAAACCCTATGAAGGCGAGGACCAGGTGGATGTGCCCAGCCGCTTCGACCCGGCCACCTTCGCCTCCCACCCCGAGATGGAGGCCTACAACGTCACCAACGAACTGCTCAAGCGCTTGGAGAACAACCCCTACGGTTTCATCGTGGTGAACTACGCCAACTGCGACATGGTCGGCCACACGGGCGACCTGGCGGCCGCGACCAAGGCCGTCGAGATTGTCGATGAGTGCGTGGGCAAGCTGCTCAAGCGCCTGGCCGAGCTCGATGCGCACGTCCTCATCACGGCCGACCACGGTAACGCCGAGCAGATGGTCGACTACGCCACCGGAATGCCTAAGACCTCGCACACCCTCAACAAGGTCGAGTGCATCTACGTGGCCTCCGATGCCGACAAGCGGACGATGCGCCCCGATGGCAAGCTCTCGGATATCGCCGTGACTTGCCTCGATCTCCTCGGGCTCGAGAAGCCCGTGCAGATGACGGCGAATAACCTCTTCGTCTAATTCCCCTCCCGGCCCCGGCCCAAGCCGTCGCGCCAAGTTGCGCGGCGAGGGGACGGGGTCGGGCGCACCTATCTCAATCGTTCACTGGGAGAAGTTATGACTCAGGAACATCTCGAACGCATTGGGCGTCTGCAAGCGGCGATGAAGGCCGCCGACGTGGATGCCGTCTTTCTCTACTCGGCCATCAACCGCCACTACTTCACAGGGCTGACCACCAGCAATGGCTTGCTCCTCGTTGAGCAGCAGGGCACGCCGGCGTTCTACACCGACTTCCGCTACCTGGAGGTGGCCCACCGCGTTCTCACCGGCGTGGAGATTCGCAAATTCAAGGCCGCCAAGGAACAGCTCGCCGACTACACCGCGCTCTCCAAGGGCTGGAAGACCATCGGCTACGAGGGCAATCTCACTGTGGCCCAATTCCTGCCCCTGCAGGAGGCGATGGCCAACGCCAAGTGGACCTCGATCACCGCGATGGTCAGCACCCTGCGTTCGGTCAAGTCCGCCAGCGAACTCGATGCCATCCGCCGTTCAGCCCAGGCCAACGACGCGCTCTTTGCCGAACTGATGAAGGTCTTCAAGCCGGGAATGAGCGAGCTGGAGATGCTCCGCCAGTTCCGCATCATCGAGGCGAACTGCGGGCTGCGTGAATCCTTCGACCCCATTCTCTGCGCCGGCGTCAACGCCGTTGAGTGCCACCATCAGCCCGACGGCACCATCCTCCAGCCCGAGAGCGAGCTGCTCATCGATATGGGCGTTCTCGTCGACGACTACTGCTCGGATATGACGCGCACCGTCTTCTTCGGCACCCCGACCGAGCGCTTCAAGGAGATTCACAACATCGTCCTGGAAGCCAACCAGGCCGTGGTTGCCACCGTGAAGCCCGGAATGCGCTGCTGCGACGTGGACAAGATCGCCCGCGACATCATCGGCAAGTATGGCTATGGCGACTACTTCGACCACGGCCTCGGCCACAGCGTCGGCCTGGAAATCCACGAGATGCCCGCTTTCGGCAAGACCTGCGAGACGGTGCTCGAGCCCGGAATGGTCCTCACCGACGAGCCGGGCATCTATATCCCTGGCGATGTTGGCGTGCGCATCGAGGATCTGCTGGTCATCACCGAGACCGGCTGCGAGGTCCTCTCCCACACGCCCCACGAGATTGTCCTCCCATGCTAACGCGCGAACCGAACCAGGAACGCATCGCCGAGCTCGTCCGCCAACTGCTGATTGAGCTCGGCGAGGATCCCAACCGCGAAGGGCTCCTCAAGACGCCCGCGCGCGTGGCCAAGGCCTACACCTACCTCACCCGCGGCTATCGCCAGACGCCCCAGGAGGTGCTCAACGGTGCCGTCTTCGAGAGCACGGCCAATAATATGGTCATCGTGCGCGACATCGAGGTCTACTCCCTCTGCGAGCACCACCTGCTGCCCTTCTACGGTCGCTGCCACGTGGGCTATATCGCCAACGGCAAGGTGGTTGGGCTGAGCAAGGTCGCGCGCATTGTCGATTGTTTCGCCCGGCGGCTCCAGATTCAGGAGCGGCTGACCGAGGAGATCGCCCACGCGATTGCCGAAATTACCGGTGCCGAGGGCGTGGGCGTGGTAATGAACTGCGCGCACCTGTGTATGATGATGCGCGGAGTCGAGAAGCAGAATGCCGTCACCGTCACCTCATCGGTCCTGGGCTCCTTCCGGGAAGACCCGGAGGTGCGCTCGGAGTTTATGAGCCTCTGTTCCAAATAATGTAAATACCCGGGAGGCCAGATGATGTTGGAAGCCCTGCAATTCGCCTGGAGCAACTTCGTCAAGCTCTTCTTCCTCTTCTGTCCGTTCTTCGTGCTGAATATGTTCCTCTCGCTGACCGAGGGGGCAAGCAGTCCGCGCAAACGCCACGTGGCCCTGCGTGCCACGCGCGTGGTCATTGTGGTCGGCGCCATCTGCTACTTCGCCGGCAACGGCTTTCTCACCCTCTTCGGGCTGGACATCGAGGGCTTCCGCATCGGCGCGGGCATCCTGCTGATGATTATGGCCCAGGGACTGGCGCTGGGCAACGACACGCCCACGGCCACCCGCCGTGCGCGAAACGTCGAGGACATTGTGGTGGTGCCGCTGAGCATTCCCATCATTATGGGCCCGGCGTGCGTCTCGCCCATCATCATCATCGGTGCCGAGGCGCTGAAGGATCCGGCCATCGGTTGGCCGACCTTCCTCATCGGCTTCGTGGGCTTTATGGGGGCCATCGCGGCCCTGGGCGCCATCCTCTACTTCGCCGAAGCCCTTGAGCGCATCTTCGGCAAGAATGTCATCCGTATCTTCTCGAAGATCTCCGGTGTCATCCTGATGGCAATGGCCGCGCAGATGATTGCCAAGGGCTTCTTCGCCTACCTCGACAGCTCGACCGTGGGCCAGAAGGTGTTGGAGCTGTTGGCCCAATGAGCGAACCCGAGGCGACAGGCGTGTGGCAGGTCGACTTCGCCGGCAAGCCCTGGCGGTTGAAGCCGGGCGAGCGTTGGGTCGTCACCGGGCCAATGGCCAGCGGCAAGACCTGGCTGGGCACGCAGTTGCAGCGCCAGGCGCCCGACGAAGTCGCCTTCGTCACCGTCGGTGCCCAGGCCGGCAGTGCCGGGACCGACTGGACCGGCGCACGCTACCACGCCTCGATTGAATACGACTTCCGAACCGTCGCCGAGTCCCTCACCTACGAGCGCGTCAACGGCATCTGCCCCTTCGAGGTTCGCCCCCCGGAGTTGGCCGAGCGTGATGCCTTCGCCAAACGCCTGGCGTGGGTGACCGAGGCGCTCTGCCTCGAGCCGCTCCTCGACCGTTGGACGGTGCAGCTGAGCAACGGCGAACAACGGCGCGTAATGCTCGCCCAGGCCATCCTCAAGGGCACCCCGGTGCTCGTGTTGGATGACCCTTTCGCCGGGCTCGACCAGACCATGCGCGCCACGCTCCACCATGTGCTCGCCGCCCTGACCGAGGAGGGCCGGACGCTGGTGGTGATGGTCCGCAACGAGGACGAGGTCCCCGCTGGCTTCACCCACCGTCTGCGCCTCAAAGCCGGGCGCATCGTCTCGCAAGGCCCCTGTCGCACGGTGGCCGCTGCCGAAAAAGCACTCGCCTTCCCCCCCAATCCGCCCGCCCTTGACACGCCCGTGGTGCTTTCCGTGCAGGACTTGCGCCTCGACCTAGGTGGGCGCACGCTCTTTGGCGGCCTCAATTGGGAGGTGCACGCCGGCGAGCGCTGGGTCATCGTGGGCCCCAACGGCAGCGGCAAGACCACCCTCCTCTCGCTGATTACTGGCGACAACCCGATGGCCTACGCCTGCGACATCGAGCGCTTTGGCCTGCGCCCCGGCCCGGGCGTGCCCCTCTGGCAACTGCGCTCGCGAATGGCCGCCGTCTCGCCCGAAGACCAGGTCTTCGCCGACCCCACCCAGACCGTTGGCACGCTCGTCTTCTCCGGGCTCTTCGACAAGGAGGGCCGCCGCAAGCGCCCCTCGGCCCGTCAACGCGAACGAGCCCACGCCCTGCTCGCGGCTCTCGGCCTCCACGAGCGGCTCCACGAGCCCCTCGGCGTGCTTTCGGCCGGGCTCGTCCGCTTGGCCCTGATCATCCGCGCACTGGTGGCCGAGCCCGAGCTCCTGCTCTTGGATGAGCTCTGTATGAACCTGGAAGCGCCCGAGCGCAAGAAGGTCCTGCGCCTTATCGACCGTTTGCTGGCCGATCTACCGCACCTCACCGTGCTCTGTATCGCCCATCGCGCCGACCACATCCCGCCCCACTTCAACCGCGTCCTGGTGCTCCACCCGGCCACCGCCGAATGAAGCACTCGCCTCCTCTAACCCAACACCATCCCAGCTTATGAACAACGACCAAACCCTCTTCGCCGGCAAGACCCTCCTCATCACCGGAGGCACCGGCAGCTTCGGCCACGCCGTCCTCAAGCGCTTCCTCAACACCGAGGTCAAGGAGATCCGCATCTTCTCGCGCGATGAGAAGAAGCAAGATGATATGCGCCACGCCCTGCAAAACCCCAAGGTCAAGTTCTACATCGGCAATATCCGCGACCGGCAGAGCGTCGATGGCGCAATGGAAGGCGTGGACTACGTCTTCTCCGCCGCCGCCCTCAAGCAGGTGCCCAGTTGCGAGTTCTTCCCCCTCCAGGCCGTGGAGACGAATGTCCTGGGCACAAACAATGTCATCGAGTCGGCCATCGCCCACGGCGTTGGGCGCGTGGTGGTGCTCTCCACCGACAAGGCCGCCTACCCCATCAACGCGATGGGCATCTCCAAGGCGATGATGGAGAAGGTGGCCATCGCCCGCGGCCGCAGTCTGGGCGCGGAAGCCAAGACCACGATTTGCTGCACGCGCTATGGCAACGTGATGGCCTCGCGCGGTTCGGTCATCCCGCTGTGGATTGAGCAAATCCGCTCGGGCGGCAACATCACGATGACAGACCCGAATATGACGCGCTTTATGATGACCCTGGAAGATGCCGTCGACCTGGTCATCTATGCCTGGCAGCACGGCCGCAACGGCGACCTCTTCGTCCAGAAGGCCCCGGCCGCCACCCTGAAGGTCCTCGCCGCCGCCCTCAAGGAGCTCTACCACGCCGACAACGAGGTCAAGGTCATCGGCACGCGCCACGGCGAAAAGCTCTACGAAACCCTCGTCACCCGCGAAGAGATGGCCCGCGCCGAGGATATGGGCGACTACTTCCGCATCCCCTGCGACACGCGCGACCTCAACTACGACAAATACTTCGTTGAAGGCTCCCACCACGCCTCCACCGTGGAAGACTACCACTCCCACAACACCCAGCGCCTGGACGTGGAAGGGATGAAGCAGCTCCTCCTGCGCCTCCCCGAAGTGCGCGACGCGGTTGCCCGGGCCTAGCAATGCCCCGCGAGCGCCCCACCCTGCTCGACGGCGCGCGTTTCGATGACGCGCGCGGCTCGCTCGCCTGTTGCAACGGCTGCGACCTCGCCGAGCTCCGCCGCTTCTACGTTCTCACCCACCCCGACACCGCCACCATTCGCGGCTGGAACGCCCACCGCTTCGAGGCCAAGCGCTTCTTCTGCCTGCGCGGCGGCTTCGAGATTGCCCTCCTGCCCATGCGCGATTTCGCCCAGCCCGAAGCCGCCGGCGAACCCACCACCTTCCGCCTCGAGGCCACGCACCCCCGCCTCCTCTGCGCGCCTGCTGGCTACGCCAACGCCATCAAGGCCACCGAGCCTG
>CAMGJH010000025.1 GCA_946056345.1 uncultured Lentisphaeraceae bacterium
CAAGATGCCATGTTTGAGGCCCGTAGCTTTCAGATAGTTCAGGGCTTGAGCGAGGTGCTTGGGGTGAAGCGCCTCTGTGGCCTTGATTTCAATCAGAATCTCGTCGTCGACCAGTAGGTCGGCAATATAGTCTCCCACCACAAAGCCATCCTCATCGCGTACGACAATGGGCACTTGGTGGCGAACCAGCAAACCGCGCTTTTCCAGCCGGTGCCCCAGGGCGTTTTCGTAGACCTTCTCCAGATAGCCGGGCACAAAGCGTTGCCGCACTGCCCAAGCTGTTTCTCGGATTATTTCCACTTTCTCTTCGGTTGTCACGAGCGTCTCCTTCCCCGCATTCTCCTGCTTAACCTTCAGCGTCCTTTGTGCTTCTCTGCGAGTCTTTGTGCTTCCTTGTGGTTTCCCCTGCGTAGCCCAGCGTGCTTTGTGTTTCTTTGCGTGTCTTTGTGCTTCTTTGTGGTTTCCTCCACGCGGCATTAGCTTTCCTTGGGCTTTTGCTTGAAGCAGATGCGGCAGACGGCGTCGTGGAAGTTGTCGGCGCCGTGGAGGATTTCGATTTCGATGCGCAGGTAGTAGACGGGGACGGCGACGGCGGAGAGTTTGGGGAAGCGGACGGCGTCCTTCTCGGTGGTGATGAGCGCGTCGCAGCCGAGGTCGGCGGCGCGGTTGACGACGTTGATGACTTCCTGGGTGGCGTAGCGGTGGTGGTCGGCATAGCGGACGCACTCGACGAGCTCGGCGCCGTAGCCGCGCAGGAAGTTCTCGAAGCTTTGGGGGACGGCGATGCCCGAGAGGGCGAGGACCTTCTTGCCGTTGAGCCAGGCGAGGTCGCGGTTAGTTTTGCCGTAGACATTCTTGAGGCGCTTGGGGGCGTGGCGGCACTCGATGATTTCGGCGTGGCGGTTGAGGCGGCGGATGCGCTCGCGCAGGGCGGCGGAGTTGCCGTCGGACTTGGTGATGAAGATGAAGTCTGCGCGGCGGATGTTCTTGGCGTTCTCGCGCAGGACGCCGCGCGGGAGCATATTGCCGTTGCCGAAGGGGTTCATCTTGTCGACGAGGACGATGTCGTGCGAGTGCTTGAGGCGCTGGTACTGGAAGCCGTCGTCGAGGATGAGGGTGTCGCAGTTGAAGCGGCGGATGGCGTAGCGGCCGGACTTGACGCGGTTGCGGTCGACCAGCACCACCACGCCGGGGAGGTTGGTGGCGAGCATGTAGGGTTCGTCGCCGCCGGTTTCGGAGTCGAGGAGGACGCGGCGGCCGTCGCTGACCACGAGCGGGGGCTCGATCTTGTCGGAGAAGATGCGTTGGAGGAAGGGCTTCTCTTTGCGCCGGTAGCCGCGCGAGAGGATGGCGACCTTGCGCCCCTCCTTGGTGAGCTCGCGGGCGAAGATTTCCACCACCGGGGTCTTGCCGGTGCCGCCGGCGGTGACGTTGCCCACGCTGATGACCTGCACCCCCAGTGGCCAGCGGCGCAGCACGCCCACGCGGAAGAAGTACATTCGCAGCCACACCACCGCGCCATAGATCTTCGAGACGCCCTTCAGGAAGCCGAGCAGCATCTTGGGCCAGAAGTCCGTGACCTGCTTATCGGCCCCTTCGAGCTGAATGAGGGGAATGACGTAGCTCTCCAGCCGTTCGACCAGGCGGACGCGGTTCTTGGACACGGCCGCGGCCTCCGCTTACAGCTTAGCCTTCATCGCGCACACATCGCCGCAACAGGCGCAGTGGCCCTTGCAGCCGCCGTGACCGCGCAGGGAGATGTCCTCGCCGGTCCAGCAGTAGGTGCAGATCTTCTTGCCGATGCCGATGGCCTTCTCCACGTCCTCCACGCGCTGGAAGGCGAGCGAGGTCATCCCCAGGCGCTTGCGGATCTCCTCGACCAGGCGCTTGTAGGGCTCGCCATCGGGGTCGCGGTAGCGCTCGATATCCGCGTCGGGTCCGTCGAGCTCGGCGATGATGCGGCGGGTGATGAGGTCCATCACGCTCTCGGTGCGCGAGAAGGTGAGGAACTTGCACTTATAGAGGAGCGGCGGGCAGGCGATGCGCACATGCACCTCCTCGGCCCCGGCCTTGTACAACCGCGAGACCTGATTGCGCAGCTGGGTGCCGCGGACGATGGAGTCGTCGCAGAAGATCAACTTCTTGCCCTCGATAAGCTCGGGCACCGGCAACAGTTTCATATTGGCAATCTTCTGGCGCAGGCTCTGATCCGGCGGCATAAAGCTGCGCGGCCAGGTGGGCGTGTACTTGACGAAGGGGCGCGCGTAGCGGATGCCGCTCTCGAAGGCGTAGCCGAGCGCGTGCGCCACGCCCGAGTCGGGGATGCCGGCCACGTGGTCGCCGGCCACGGGGTTGCGCCGCGCCAGATAGGCCCCCGAGCGATAGCGCGTGCGCTCCACGCCCACGCCTTCGTAGGTGCTGGCCGGATAGCCATAGTAAACGTAGAGGAACGAGCAGATGGCCGACTCCTCATAGCCCTCGAACTTCGTCTCCACTCCCTCGGGCGTGATGGCGACAATCTCCCCGGCGCGCAAATCCCGCACGCGGCTGTAGCCCAAGTTCGGGAAGGCGGCGGTCTCTTCGGTGACGGCCCAGCCCTCCTCCTTCTGCCCAATCACGATTGGCGTGCGGCCAAAGCGGTCACGCGCGGCATAGAGCACCCCGCGCTCGGAGAGCAGCAGCAGTGAGGCCGAGCCCTCCACCCGGCTCTGGGCGAACTTCAGCCCCTCCTCGATGGTATCACGCGAGTTGATGAGCATTGAGAGGACCTCCAGGGCGTTGATCTCCCCCTCCTTGCCCAGTTCGCAGAAGTGCGTCGAGCGGTCCTTCACCAGCTCCTCGACAATCTCCGCGAGGTTCGTCACCAGCCCCACCATCACCAGCGCGTACATCCCCAGGTGCGAGCGCACGAGGATGGGCTGGTCATCGTGGTCGCTAATCACCCCGATGCCAAAGCGCGGCGAGAGGCCGGCGAAGCGCTTGGCCGCGCCCTCGAAGCGGGTGCGGAACTGCGCGTTCTGGATATTGTGGATGGAGCGGTGGAAGGTGTTGCCGGCGTAGAAGGCCATACCGCCGCGCACCGTTCCCATGTGGGAGTGGTAGTCCGTGCCAAAGTAGACGTCCGAAACGCATCCCTGTTCCGCGACGACGCCGAAAAAGCCGCCCATGTCTCTCTCCTTGACGGGGTTAGTGAAGAAAGGATGGCCCTAGTGTAGCACATTTGCCGGGCGTGCGTGCACGCCGGCGATGTGCTAGCGGTTAGCTGTTAGCGGTTCTGTGGCCGCGCAACCTTGCGCGGCAGGGGCTAACCGTTCAGCGCGGCCAATGTCTCGGCGGCGGCCGAGATGATCTGCGCGCAGTCGGCCTCGGTGTGGGCGGCGGAGAGGAAGTTGACCTCGAACTGGGAGGGCTCCAGGTAGACCCCGCGCGCGAGCATCCCGTGGAAGAAGGCGGCGTAGAGGCGGCTGTCGCAGCGTTTGGCCTCGGCCAGGTTCCAGGGCAGCTCGGCCGAGGCGAAGGGGGTAAAGAGCGTCTCGTGGCGGCGTACGCGCAGGGCCACCCCGGCCTTCTCGGCGGCCGCGTCGATCCCCTCGGCCACACGCTTGGCCATCGCCGCCAGGCGCGGATAGGGGTTTTCGCGCTCCAGCCGCCGCAAGACTGTGAGGGCTGCGGCCACGGCCACGGGGTTGCCCGAGAGCGTGCCGGCCTGGTAGACGCGCCCCTCGGGGGCCAGCGCGTCCATCACCTCGGCCTTTGCGCCGAGGGCGGCGAGGGGGAAGCCGCCGCCGATGACTTTGCCCATCGTCACGATGTCCGGCTCGATGCCCTCGGCTTCGCTCCACAGGCCGAGGCGGAAGCGGAAGGCGTTGATGACTTCGTCGCAGATCAGCAGGGCACCGGCGCGGTGGGCGGCCTCGGCCAGGGCCTTGAGGGAACCAGGCTTGGGCGGCACGCAGCCCATGTTCCCGGCCACGGGCTCGACGATGAGGGCGGCCACGCGCCCGGGATGGGCGGCGAAGGCGCGCTCGGCGGCCTCGGGGTCGTTGTAGGGGATGACGAGGGTGTCGCGGGCGAGGGCGGCGGGGATCCCGGCGCTGGCCACCTCCGCCCCATCTCCGGCGGTGAGCACGCCGCTGCCCGCGCTCACCAGCAACCCATCGCTATGGCCGTGGTAGCAGCCCTCGCACTTGATAATCAGCTCGCGCCCGGTCACCCCACGCGCCAGGCGAATGGCGGACATCACCGCCTCGGTGCCCGAATTGACCAGCCGCACCTTGTCGATGAAGGGGATATGCGCCACCAGCCACTCGGCCAGCTCGATTTCCTGGGGCGTGTTGATACCGAAGGTGGTGCCGGCGCGGGCGGCGCGGGCGACAGCCTCGGCCACCTCCTCGTCGCCGTGCCCAAGGATCATCGCCCCCCACGAGCAGCAGCAATCGATGAGTTCGCGCCCATCGGCCAGGAAGATGCGCGAGCCTTTGCCGCCCGTGACGTAGATGGGCGTGCCGCCCACGCTATTGAAGGCCCGCACCGGGGAGTTCACCCCGCCGGGAATGACGCGCTGCGCGCGCTCAAAGAGTTTCTCGTGTTCCATCGCTTCTCTCCTCCGTTCACCGTTCACCGTTCACCGTTCACCGTTCACTGTTCACCGTTCACCGTTCACCGTTCACTGTTCACTGTTCACCGTTCACCGTTCACTGTTCACTGTTCACCGTTCACCGCTCGACCCAAAGCCGCCGGTGCCGCGGGCGGTCGCCTCGTCTACCGGCCCCTCCACGGGCTCGACGCGCAGGACCGGGGCCACGACCAGCTGGGCAATGCGCATCCCCGGCTCGATGTGGAAGGGTTCGCGCCCGTGGTTGATAAGCAGCACCTTTAGCTCGCCGCGGTAACCCTCGTCGATCGTGCCGGGCGCATTGAGCACCGTCACCCCATAGCGCGCGGCTAGACCGCTCCGCGGCCGGACCTGCGCCTCGGTTCCCGCCGGCAGAGAGACCTTGAGCCCGGTGGAGACGGCTGCCCACGCGCCCGGCTCCAGGGTGTACGCCTCACTGGCGGCCAAATCGAGCCCCGCATCGCCGGGGTGGGCGTAGCGCGGCACCTGCGCGCGCTCGTTCAATCGCTGAAAGGTCACGGTCATAGCATCTCCAAGAAGTCTGTCCAGGTGTTCAGGCGGCGGGCCTGGGCGGGATACGCCTGCGGCGGGGCGGCGGGCGGCGGGCAGACGTAGCAGCGCAGACCGGCGGCCAGGGCGGCGGTGGAGCCCACGCGCGAATCCTCGAAGGCGACGGCCTGCTCGGGGGCAACAGCGCAGCGCGCGAGGGCCAGCTGGTAGCCATCAGGAAAGGGCTTGCCGCGGGGCGCGTCGTCGGAGGGGACCGAGCACTCCTCGTCGAGCAGCCCCTCCAACTGGCAGAGGCGTAGGTTGCGGGCAATGGTCCGCCGCGGAGAACCCGAGACGTAGGCGCAGCGGACGCCGGCCTGGCGCAGCGCGCGTAGCAACGCCACGGCCGGCTCAATCACCGGCGGGGCCAGGGCAAAGAGTTCGTCAAAGCGGCAACAGAGGCGATGGCCGAGCGCGTGCGTGGAGAGTCCGGCCAAGACATCGGGAAAGGCCCCGCGCAGCGCGGCATCGGCATCTGGCCAGGCCAGGCCGTAGGTGAGCTCGGTCAACCGCCGCGGACTCTGCCGGCAGCCAAGGTCCTCAAAGACCAACGAGAGCGCCTCGGCCCACAACCGCTCGGTGTCGAAGAGTGTGCCGTCGATGTCGAAGAGGGCGCACGCAGGGAAGTCGACAGTCGACAGTCGACAGTCGACAGGACGCGTTCCGCGACGGGTAAACACTTGGGGTTGGGCCAGACGCTTCACCTCTGGTGCCAGCACTGTCGACTGTCGACTGTTCACTGTCGACTCTTCTTTCTCAGTGTGCATACCTCACGCCTCCGCCATCGCGAGGGCCGCCGGGGGAAGGTCGGCGGCAGGTGTTTCCATGCAAGGTCAACCAGTCGATGGCCTGCTGGCGAAAGGCCGGGTTGCCCCAGAGTTTGAGGGCGCGGCAGTAGCGGCAGCCATCGGCCAGGAGCCCGCGCTCGGCATAGGGCACCACGTGGTTGCGCAGGTGGTCAATCCAAGCGACATCCATCCCGCGCAGGTCCGTATCGCCGGCATCCACGGGGATGAGGCGCACAGCATCGAAGCCGCCGAGCACCAGACGGTAGGCGGTGGGCAGCTCCTCTTCCAGCGAGCCGAAGGGCTTGGCTACGGCGAGCCAGGTGGTTTCGCCTTGGCGGACCGAGAGGGCGATGTTGCAGCCGGCGTAGTTATAGCGCTCCTTGAGCGTGCCATCCAGCGGGAGCACGCCGGGTGCCATCGCCTCCCATTCGCCCCACTGCGCCTCGTCGAAGGTCGTCCAGCGGATGAGGAGCTCATCGGGGTCGCGGTCGGGATAGGCCTTGGGCGGAAGGGTCTCCAATTCGCGCTCTTCGCGGGCGAGGTTGGGCGGCTCGTCATCCTTGGGCGGCGGAGGTTTGGGGGGGATCGTGGGGTGACCGAGCGCGCGCGCCTCGTCATCGAGCGCCTCCATCACGCCGGGCGCGAGGGTGTGCAGATCCTCGAACGAGCAGGCCCACTCACCCAAGCGCAACCCCCAGAAGGGCTCGGTGAGCAACTCGGGCACCGCGCCAAAGTCGCGACGGTTGTGATAGTGCTGCAAAAACCTGTAGGCATTGAACCAAAACCAACACCAATTCCGCGCGAGGATGGCCTCATAGAAGTCCTGCTCAGCCAACAGCGTAGGGTTCTTGGAGGTGTTGAGCACGGCGGTCAGCGGAAAGGCATAGAGCGGCTGGGCGGCCAGATGCTCCAACATCTCCTGGAGTTCCGCCTCGGCCCCCTCGTAGAGTCCTTGGGGCATCACCACGCGCGCGAGCATTCGCAGGTAACTCTGCGCCTCGGGCAGCGCCTCCAACCCATTGCGCGCGGCCACCTCGCTCGCCGAGAGGAGCGCGAGCATCGGCGTCACCAACCCCACGCGCTGACGCAGTTCGTGCAACGCTTGGGCCGCCGGTGCGTTGACCTTGTCATCGGCCAGCATATAGGCCTGGATGAAGTTCAGCTCCCCGCAAAGGTTCAGCCCCGCCGCCTGCCACCGCGCTGCCACCAAGGCCGCCGCATCGCCCCCATCCTGCGTCCGCAGCCGCCCCATCACCGTCAGCCCAATATCCGCCACCCACAGCGCCAACGCCGCAAAGGCCACCAGCAGCGCCAAAATCAACGCTATCGCCTGCCCGCGCCGCGCCACTTACAGCCCCTCCAAGTAATGCTCCGCGTGGTCCTCAATCGCCCAGGTGCTCCGCACCGTCGCCTCCGAGCCTGTCGGCACCAACCCCAACAGCTGCCCCAGGCGCCAAGGCAGCATCGAGCGCGGCAGCACCATCGTCGCCGCAATCTCCACCTCATTCCCCGAGCGCCGCGTGCGCCCGGAGAGTGTGTGCCAGCGCTCGTAATCGAGCATTCCCCGCGCGTCGGCCGCCGTCTCGCACTGCAAGTAGGCGCGCACATACGAGAGCTCATTGAGCCCGCGCGCGCGTTGATCCGCCGGCACCAACCGTTTGCCCGCCACCGGGATAATCCCCACCTTCAACGCCTTCTCCTGCTGGAAGTCGTTGAAGCCCACCGCCGCCGCCCGCGCCGCCCGCGCCGTGCCATTGGCCAAGAGCAACCGCGCCACCGCCCCGTAGGCGAAGTCGAAGAAGAAGCAAAAGCCCGCCACCAGCACAATCAGCACCAGCAAGCTCTCCAGGATCGCCTGACCCCGGCGAGAAGCGGAAGAAAAGTCGACAGTCGACAGTCGACAGTCGACAGGGCGCGTGCCGCGACGGATAAGCCGGGGCCACGTGGTCATCTGCCCTCCGTCATCTGCGCTCGGCGTGCGCCGCGCGCTTACAGATTTCCCGCCTCGTCCAGGCGCTTGAGCTTGGCCGTGCCATCCTCGCCCATATCCTGATAGGCACTCTGCGCCTCGGACCCCACATCCTCATCAATCGCCGAGGTCGCCCCCGAGAACTTCTTGCCAATCGCCTTCCCGAAGAAGCCAATCAGCGTAATCAGCGTAATGGCAATCAACACCACGATGATGATGTATTCCACCATCGTCTGACCCTGTTTGCGTTGCGGAAACGTCATTGCGAAACCTCCTGTCTCTCTTACGGGTAGTCCGAGCCAAGCAACAGCTGCGTACGCGCGTGCTGCGTGTTCACCGCGCGAACCAGCCACCCGGCCAACAGCGCCGCCGACATCAGCAGCACCATCACCAGCAGATACTCGACCGTCGTCTGCCCTCGTTTCATCGCCCCCAGTATAGCACATGCGCGCCTGCGGCGTGTGAACGGTGAACGGTGAACGGTGAGAGGTGCGGGCTGCGCCCGCGTGAGGGGGCGGCTTCGCCGCCGCCCTGCGCCGCCTTGTGTGCCTTTCTTTGTGCTCTCTGTGTTCTTTGTGGTTTCCTCCTGCGTAGCCC
>CAMGJH010000026.1 GCA_946056345.1 uncultured Lentisphaeraceae bacterium
GGACTTTGACGATGCCAACGACAAGAATAAACGCTTTCAGCCGACCTCATCACTCTATACTTGCGTGGGGACACTGGGTGAAGTGTGCGTGGTGAACATCCTTTTAGAAGATGCGAATGGTATTCAAAGTCTTTCTCTCAAGACACCCGAACTCGTCAATTGTAATGTGAAAGTGCCCATTGTGTTAGTTCGTAATGACGGGAGGCCGCTTACAGATACGATTGGCACGCGCCTTTGTCCTGCCCAACTGTGCTTTCAACTGCCTAAGGATTGCAATTTCATCACTGGGACATACGCAATTGAAGTCAATGAGTGCGTCATTCGGCAAACAGTACTCATTCTGACGAAATCCGCCGAAGTCGCTCCGTAATTCCTCGAGACCGCCAATGGATAACACCGAAGATTCCGTGCCATCGCTGGCACGATTGCAACATTGGAACAACCAGTGGGATACCAAAGACGATTTTGATAATTACCGTGCCCAAGAGTCGGCTTTAGAGTGGCTCTTTAAGACTTATCCTACAAACACAGACTTAAATCAGGTGCTTATTAAAGTCGTAGCCCTAGACGTGTTCTATTCCACAAGAATCTACCATCCTACGGAAACTGCACAACACATCTGCGAATTGAAAGACTTCGATAAGCGCGTTAAAGCGGGCGATCTCTCGCTCGTCACAGATGTTGCAGTCTTCAAGGTTAAAGTTAAAAATGACATTAAAAGGAAAAACATCGTTAAAGTGAAAAAAGGGGGGGAGCTCGAGAAACACATTTTCTCCTTTGCCTCCAAGTATTGCTCGTGGCACAATCCCGAAGCCTATCCCATCTACGACTCAAAGGTGAAAGAGAAACTTAAGGTATTCAAAAACCACCAAGAAAATGGTCTCACCTACAAAAAAGGCTCACTCGACACCTATGAAGGCTTTTGTAAAGCCATAACAGAACTCCGCGACAAGTTTTGCCTCGGCCCGTCGATGAAGCGGATTGACCGCTATCTCTGGACCTGGGCAAAAGACGAAGACGACAAAGCCAACGAATCCAACTCCTCCTCATAGCCCCATCTCCTTGCGTTTTTGGACGGAGGAGAGTTTGAGGGCCCGCTTAGGCTTTTTCTCACGAGAGAGGTTCGCACAGGGGAGCGTTTCGCCCAACATCGAGGCCGCGACGGCACAGCCAACGGTGCAGTCGAGCCAATGGTTGTCGTGCGACTCCGGGCGCAACTTCCACTCGTCGACCTTACGGCCACGCCCTTCTGTCGGCACACGATACTCGGCGCAGAGATGCTCGGCATAACACACGTGTCGCACCGGGTCGCGGCCCCAAAGCGACAAACACCCACGGTCACCGAGCGTCACTAACCATCGCGCTGCGACAAAACTCTTCCAAAAGTTCGTGTCATAGACCAAATGGCGAATGGCACGCTTGCGATTGACCGATGGCACGAGCCAGTTTTGTCCGACCCGTTCGCCCGGTTGCCGCCGCCGTTCATTCAGCGGTTGTGAACTGGCACCGATATAGCGCCCGTGGCTAGGCATTAGAATGTGTGCATACGGGCTTTCGCGGCAGAACTGATAGACCACATCGGTCGATGCGCCCCAGTTCGCGTCAACGAGACACTGCTCAACCTTCATCGTCGCGCCATCTTCGCGTACCCACTCCTTGCCCAGAAGGCTTTCGGTGAGAGCTTGTAACCCCTGATAGAGGCACCCTTCTAGGCCACTACGAGTGAACTTGTGTTGAAGTGTGTGTGTGGCATCGGCCAGTGTAAAGTACGGTCTCTGCTGATCTGGGAAACTCCCATAATCGACCACCACGCCCGTAAAGTCGCCCTCCCACGCACAAATAGCGTAGTAAAGCAACGTCTTCTGCACATCAATAAACATCGTCAAGCGTGTACATCCAAGCGGAATCTCCCAGCGTGGGTGTCCGTTGAGTTTGTGTGTGACAAGGTCAACCGAAAGCTGCTCTCCGCTCCCAATGTCTTCAGGTAAGGGCTCATTCTGATACTCCGCGTAGAAAGCCCCTTCGTCTTGCAAACGCAGGTTCATCGCGTGCTGAATGGCAGAGATTTCATCGTAATTGAACCGCTCCGGCCACGAGACCACCGCACCCCGATCCATCTCCGCTTGGTGTGTCCGATAGAACTCCGTCGCCTCGGCAAAGGTCCCGTCTCGCCTCAGATTTTCAGCACGGATTTCGGCGTACTGCTCCCAAAGGCGTGTATTTGTCGGGAAAGTGACCACCATCTGCGTCCGCTCGCCATTCCACTCGGGGTGCTTGGTGCGGTCGAGAATCTGCTCGGCCATATCACCTGGGCGAATAATCGTGCACGGCATAATGCCCGAGATCTTCTGCCCAGGACCAGCTAAACCCAGAATGTCTCCAGCCAACACGCGCACACGCTTGTGCGTCTGCTCAATGGAAGACGCCGACTCCGAGGTCTGCGGGTCATCGATAATCACCAACGAGGGGCGAATACTCTTACCATTGGGCTTCTTGTACTTCATCCCGCGCACACGCCCAGTGATGCCCGCCACACGAACAATGGCTCCCGAAGCCGGACTGCCAGCAATGGTCGGCAGAATAATCTCATTTGCCGTCCACGATATGCGCGTTCGCTCGCCCTGATAGAGTTGCCCCGCACAACGGTTGGCAATACCATCCAGCGCACGAATCGGGAAGCAGACCTCCGGGAAGTCTTGATTGAGCCACTCGTTCACCTCTAGTTCCGTTTTGATGGAGTCAATCATCTCTGTGGCTGCCGTCTCGGTTGCGCCAATCAACACAACAAACTCGCGATGACCATAAAGCAACGCCCACAAGGCCGCCGCCTCTGTCAGCGAACTTTTGCCCGAGCCGCGAGGCATAGCAAGGGCAAAAAGGCCACCTTTCAGAACGGCGGTCTCAATTTTGCTGATGACCTTGAGATGGTCGCCCGACCACCCGAGCGAAAAGGTCTCGGAAAAATAGGTCTCGCAAAAGCGCCGGAAATCCCCCGCACAATTCGCCTTGCGCTCGGGATCTTCGACAGGTGGCAGGTTCCCAATGTCACGCCCAGCCAACGATTTGGCGGCATTTCGGGCCCGTTCGGCCTCCTTCTTTTCCTCGTAAGTCCGTGTGTGGTGTACCTCAGGCTCATTACGGCAATCCAGAAGCCACGCGCAATACTTCAGCAAATTGATTGAACGGGGGTCATTGTTCGCGGCAATGCGAAAGCCTACACGATTAAAGTCTCGATAGATGCGCGCCTGCCCGATGACACTGCCCAACTCCGTCGAGTTCAGCAATCGCACCACATCCGTTGGGCGCATTTTGGTGGGGTTAATCGCCATTTTCACTCTCCTTGATTAACCAAGCAGTAAAAACAAGAAAGTTCAGCGTGCCATCAGGATTCGTTGGCGCGCCAGCCTGAATGGCCGTTTCAAGCGTCTCCATCGAGATGGTTCGACTTCCAGACTGTTGCAATAAATGCACAAAATCAGCCTTGCTTAGGGCCGTTAAAGAGGGACTTGGCATAATACTCCTAAAAATGCAAATAGTTGAAAATATAACTGGATAATCACATCGAAAAGAGCCAGTATGTGCGCCGTAAAGAGGACACCGTGCCCTCCAACCAAACCAAGAAAGGACAAACGTATGAGCATTGAAATCGGAACCCGCGGCATGACCAAGGTCGGCCGGAACCAGTTGGCCATCGAGGTCTTGCACGAGATGAGCGATGGCATCTATCAAGTGCGCAACCTCGCCACTGGCAGTGTAATGACCATTGCCGAAAACCGCATCTCCTTGACCCCCGCCGAAGAGGTGCCCGCCGAAACCACGCCCGAACATGAGACTGAGGACCGCGAGGCGGCGGAGGATGCGCCTAGCACGCCCAGCCACCGCGCCCCCCGCCACGCCAAGAGCCTAATGGCCATCGCCCTCGAGACCCTTGAAACGGAAGCGCGGGCAATGAGCGTTGGCGAAATCCTCGAAACGGCCAAACAGAGTGGCCTCTTCCAGCCTGAGGATTGGGGCAAAACTCCGCAGCAGACCCTCTACGGGGCCTTCGTGCGAGAGACGAAGGAGAAACACCAGCCGCGCATCATCAAAAGCGAGGTGCGCGGCAAGTGGCTCCTCGCGTCTCTACCCGAAGCGCCGGAAGTCACACAAACGGCAGAGGCGTAAGTACGACTTTGCCACCTTTACATGCGGACGAGGGAACCCTCGCCCGCTTTTCTTATTGAATGTCGAAGAAGAGCCCCTCACGACATCGCTTGGTGTAGGTCGGTTGCCGCAACCGCAGTTCATCGATAATCTCCGAGGGCGGACGCTTTTCACGGTGGGCTGCGATTTGGACGAGGTGTTGGTTGTAGAAGACCACATCAATCTCTGGGCGGCCAATGCAGCACGAGATGGCGCAATAGACAATGTCGGCATGACAACTGCCTAACTTCTTCATCGCCAACTTTCGGGCGTAAAGGTTGAGCGTAAGGTCGGCCTTACTCGGGTCTTTCGTCCACGGGGATCCCCCGCCGATTCGGCAGTTCCCGCCATAGAAGTCGACCGCCAACTTTCGTCCAGCTACGCCCGCATCTCCCATCGGCCCGTGGAGGGTAAAACGCCCCGTGCCATTGAAAATCAACTCGGCTCCCTTCCCATACTCGCCCAGCCATTGGCGAATGGGGTCGAGCACCCAGTGATTTTTCATCTTCTCTTCACCCAAATAGGGCGCAGCGACAACCACCTGTCGAACCTTTTTGCCATCCAAGGTCACCTGCGTTTTGATGTCCAAGCCGACATTGTACTCCCGCCGGTGGGCAAACAGTCGGCGGCCCAGCGTCTTGGCAATCTGGTAATCCAATGGCATCATCGTCGGGGTCTTGCGCACCGCCATCCCCCAAAAGATACCTTGGTCACCCCATCCGCCACCGTCAACCCCTTGCCCGATGTCGGGCGACTGCTGGCTGATGTGGATGGCCACTTTCAAGTCCGCAGAGCAAATGGTATTATACGAATACCACGCTCGCTGATATTGAGCCGTGTAGCCAATTTCATAGACCGCATCCCTGACGAACTCGCGCAGTTGACGGTCGCTGAAATGTACCGTGCTCGAGACCTCTCCCGCCAAAGTCACAAAGTGGTCCTTGATTTGCACCTCAACGGCAAAGCGCACCAACGGGTCTCTTTCAATATACCTATCGAGTAGGTAACAGGCGATGTAGTCCGCCATCTTATCGGGGTGCCCCAACGACACCCATTCAGAGGTTTGTCTCATTATCCTGCTCCTTGACTTCCGGGGTCTTAGCGACCCAATCGCACCCTTCGCCGAAGCGAAACTCCGCCCAGCGGCGGCGGATGACATCGCAATACTTCTCGTCCAACTCAACCAACCGAGCCTTGCGGTTGAGCCGCTCGCACGCCATCAGCGTTGAGCCCGAGCCACCGAAGGTGTCCAACACGATGTCCCCGCGCTTGGAACTGTTCTTGAGCAGATACTCCAACATCTCAACCGGCTTCATCGTTGGATGCACATCATTCTGCTTGGGCTTTGGGAACTCCATCACCGTGGTCTGCTTGCGGTCAGCATACCACTTGTGTGCGGCCCCGTCCTTCCACCCGGTCAGCACCGGCTCGTGAATCCAATGGTAGTCCTGCCGCCCAAGCACGAGCGAGTCCTTCTTCCAAATGAGGCACTGGCGCACCTTGAAGCCGGCATCGTGGCACGCAGCACGGAAGTTGAAGCCCTCGCTATCGGCGTGAAAGATGTAGAAGGTCGCCCCGGGAGCCATCCCCACCTTTGCCGCCTTGAAAGCCGCCGTCAGGAACTCACGAAACTTCGTGTCCTCCATTGAGTCATTCTGAATGGTTTGCCCATTGGAAGCCTCGTAGGCAACATTGTAGGGCGGGTCAGTCAACCAAAGGGTCGCCACCTCATCCCCCATCAATCGGTGAATCGCCGCCTCCTGTGTCGAATCGCCACACAAAAGACGATGCTCTCCCAGTTGATAGACGCACCCAGGGCGACTCTCCGACTCCTTAGGCGGTTCGGGCACAGCATCCGGGTCAGTCGCACCATCTATCGGCGCATCCTCTCCCGCGAGAATATCGCCAATATCCTCAAGCAAAAATCCCGTGAGCGTTGCATCATAGCCCGCGCCACAGAGTGCCTGCAACTCCTCGGGCAGCAACTTGAAGTCCCACTCGGCAATCTCTCCAGTCTTATTGTCGGCAATACGCAAGGCGCGAACCTGCTCCGGCGTAAGCCCCTCGGCCACCACACACGGCACCTTCTGATAGCCCAACTGCTTGGCCGCTTTCAGGCGCGTGTGCCCAATGATGATGACCTTGTTGGCATCAACGACAATCGGCTGCTGCCAGCCGAACTCCTGCAAACTCCGCGCCACCGCATCGACTGCTTGGTCATGGATGCGCGGGTTCTTCTCATAGCGCTTCAAGGCCCCAATGTCCATCTCTACAACTTGCATCTTCATCTCCTATGCGTTCAGTTTCCAATGTTTTATCTCTGGCAACCAACTCTCTTTCACATCTCGGCCCCTTCCGGCCGCCTCATTTTTGGGGCGCTAGAGGGAGTACCTTTTACCTTCGCGAGGGGCGCTAGCGTGGCTTAAAACGCCCTCTACGGCGGTTTTAGAAACACCCCTTAAAAGCCACTTTGAATTACGAGACTTCTTCGCGCGCTTTACGGTCTTCTTGGCTTTCACCTCCTCGGGAACGGTGTCGAGTGCGCAAAGGGTCGACTTTCGTTTCGTGGCATACGCCTTACGCATTTGCTTCTTGATGGCTTGGCGTTCCTTTTGCGAGGGAATGTCATTCAAAGCGCAGAGCATCATCTTGGGATAAGTCAGTCCCAAAGGTTGTTGATAACTCCCAATCTTCTGCTCGGTCATCAGTGTGCCTACGAAGTCAAAGACGAGGCGGTAGTTAAGGCCGAGAGCGTTTGCGCATTGGGTTGCGAAGTCGCGCCGACCGATTCGGCGTTCGCGGGCAATGGCTTCCTTGAGGGCTTGGCAGACGGCCTCTTGCTGCTTGGGCGCAAGAACGGCCTGACAAGGCGCAGGGAGATGGTTTTCTGCGGCTTGCCAATAGGGGCATTTCGCGCAGGGGTTGGTGTGGGAGTTTTCCATTTTGTGTTCCTTTCGTTCATTAGGCGATTGCAATGTCGGTGCGCTTAATCTTGCCGTTACGATGGCGATAGACAGTGCAAGTCAGTCGTTTGCGCAGGACGGCCTGTTCGATAGCAGCAGAGGCATCGCGCTTAGAGATAATCAGTTTGTTTGCGACATAATCACGGAGATTTGTCTTGGGACACTTTCCGCCAAAGTCTCGAACGATGTCGACAATGGTGTCATCGTTTTGGTCATTGGACGGGTCGCGTTGGGGGCATTTCCAACTAGTCTTGAGGTTCTGATAGATAGCAGAGCGGTCTTCCTCCGTGGGGGATTGATCGGGTTTACAGATGAAAAGGCGGGGTGTAGAAGCGCCGACATCTTGCTTGAATGAGGCGAGTTCTTCACGATCGATACGATATTGAATGTGTGCGCGGACTTGGCTATTGGGATAGTCGTGTCTGGCAGCGATTTCGCGACAGATTTGGAAGAACGCAATATGACGCTCCTTGGAAAGCGCTTCTTCGATTTCACGGTCGATAATGGACTTTTGTTCGTCTTCGAGTTGAACGGTGTCGGAGGTGGAGAGGATTTGAGCGATGAGCGGACGCAGTCGTTCAGAGACGAAGTGGGGGCAAAGATGGTGTGCATCAACGGGTGTACCTTCCGTCTCGAGAGGAATGTAATCCTTGTCATAATGACAGAGTCCATTGCCTTGGTCTGTTCCCTTGAAGAAGAGACAACCGTGGCAAGCGGGTTTTGGGGGTGTTATTGCAATTGCATAGTTGAGTAATCGGGCTTCACCTTTGTTGAGTTTCATAGGGGTATCCTTTCTGTGGGTTTGTTGGTTTTCCTTGCTCGGGGCAAGCAGTCTCTTGGCAATAGGGTTTGAGGGGGAGGGAAACAAGGGGTCGGACTCCGAGGCCGGGCCTGAAGTGGGGACTACCTCTTATTTATTAGTAATAAGAGGTCCCCCTCGGAACCCATTGCGTAGAGACTGCTTGAGGCCAGTAAAATCAAGGGTTTCGCGTTTTTGAGAAATTAAAGCGGCTTGCCGTTCTTGCCAAAATCGGAACGGTCTACAGATCAAAGACTTATTCTGTTGTATCGGGTGTTTCTCCTAAATCATCGTCCGAAGTCGCTTCCGTTTTGGCAGGGAGGGTTAGGACGAGGGTCTTTCGGGTGTCGATGAGTTCTTCGCTCATCACGATTGAGCCGTTTTCGATGGCGGCTTCGATGGCTGCTCGGGTTTTCGCGCGCGAGAGGGCGAGGTGCGAGCGGATGGGTTCGCAGATGGCGGTCTTCTTGCACTTGCCGCCGAGGGCTTCGAGGAGGCCGGGAATGGTGGTCTCGGTCATCGTGTCCTC
>CAMGJH010000027.1 GCA_946056345.1 uncultured Lentisphaeraceae bacterium
AAGCGTGTCGTCGCCTTCCCAACCGCCGCAGAGGGCCTTGTAGAGGGCCACCTGCTGGCGGGAGATAGCGCCTTCGCTAATCACGCGCGCTTCGTCGAGGGTCTGGAGCTGACGCTGGGCGTCAAGGACGTCGAAGAAGTCGCCGAGGCCGGCGTTGTACTTGTTGGCGGCGATTTCGTAGGCGGCTTGGGCGGCCTGGACGCCGAGGCGCAGCTGGGTGAGGCGCTCGTACTCCTGGGTGACGCCGGCGAGGGCGGTGCGCACATCGGCCAGGGCCGAGAGGACGACCTGCTCGTAGCTGGCGAGGGCGGCCTTCTGCTGCTCGGTCTTAATCTTCACGTTGGCGACGATTTGGCCGCCGCGGAAGATGGGCAGGGTGATGCCCGGGCCGAAGTTGTAGAAGCGGCTGTCCCAGTCGAGGAGGTCGCCGGCGGAGAGGGAGTCGAAGCCGAAGGAGCCGGAGATGTAGACGGTGGGATAGTGCTCGGCCTCGGCGGCCCCGAGGGTGGAGGTGGCGGCCTTCAGGCGGCGCTCGGCGGCGTAGACATCGGGGCGGCGGCGGATGGCGTCGGCCGGGATGCCCTCATCGAGGTTGATGCGCTTGGCGCGGGGGATGCCGGTGGGGCGGAGGCCGGCGGCCTTGGCGTTGTCGTTCTGCGTGCCTGCGGGGGCCTCGCCGGCGGCGGGGCCGGGGCCGGGCTGGAGCGCAGGCTGGGCCAGGAGCTCGGGCGGCAGGGTGCCGGGGGTGACGCCGCAGAGGAGGGCGATGGCATTCTCGGCGGCAACGATTTGGGCCTTGAGGGAGGGAATGGCGGCGGCGGTGTTGCGCAGGTCGTATTCGGCCTGGTTCTTCTGCAGGTCGTTGGTGATGCCGGCGCGGTTGCGGTTGGCCAAGAGGTCGTAGTTGGCCTGCTGGAGCTTGAGGTTGTCCTCGGCCACCATCAGGCGGCCTTGGAGGGTGCGCAGCTCAAGGTAGTAGGTGGCCAGCGACCCGGAGACCGAGACCCAGAGGGCCTTGAGGTCGGCCTCGGAGGCCTGCGCCTCGGCGGCGGCGGCATCGGTGAGGTGCTGGACGCGGCCAAAGAAGTCGAGCTCCCAACGGGCGCTGGCGGCGAGGTTGTAATCGGTGTAGCGGCGGTTGGGGGAGGCGCCGGAGAGGCCGTTCTCGGAGGTGCGGGTGCGGGTGAGGTCGCCGCCGACGTTGGCGGTGGGCCAGAGGGCGCCGCGCTGGTATTCATAGGCGGCGCGGGCGGCAGCGAGGTTGGCGCGGGCGGCAGCGAGGTTGCGGTTGACGGCGTAGGCCTTGGCCAGGAGGCGGGAGAGGGCCGGGTCGTCGAAGCGCTCCCACCAGGCGGTGAGCTCGGGGGTGGGGAGCGCGTCGCGCGTATTGAGGCGGGGGAGGTTATCCTGGGCCTCGTGGGCAACGGCCGCTTCGTCGAGGATGTCCGCGGCGGGGCGCTCGGTGTATTTGGGGCCGAGGGCGGTGCAGCCGCAGAGGGTCAGCAGGGCGGTCAGGGAGAGCAGGGAAGGCTTCACTTGGTTTCCTCCTTCTTGTGCGTGGTGCCGAAGAGGGCGTAGGTGCCCTCGCGCATCTTCTCAAAGAGTGAATAGAGGGCCGGGATCATCAGCAACCCGGCGGTGGTGGACATCAGCATCCCGTAGTAGACGGTGACGCCGATGTGGCGGCGGCTGGCCGCACCCGCGCCCTCGGCGTAGACCATCGGGAGCACGCCGAGGATGAAGGTGAGGGCGGTCATCAACACCGCGCGCAGACGCTCGCCGGCGCCCTCGCCTGCCGCGTCAACGATGCTCAAGCCTTGCTCGCGGCGCGTGGCGGCGAACTCGACGATGAGGATGGCGTTCTTTGCGGCCAGGGCCACCAGAAGCAGGAGGCCGAGCTGGGCGTAGATGGAGAGGTCCAGGCCGTTGCGCATAATGCCGATGAAGGCACCCATACAGCCGACGATGATGGAGGTCATCACCGGCAGCGGCAGCGTCCAGCTCTCATACTGTGCCACCAGGAAGAGGTAGCCGAAGACGAAGGCTGCGATAACGAGGATCGTCGTCTGGCCGGAGGTGGCGTTTTCCTGATAGGAGAGGTCGGTCCACTCGAAGGAGAAGTCTCGCGAGAGGGTGGACTTGGCGATGGCGCGCACGGCATTCATTGCCTCGCCCGAGGCGAAGCCGGGGGCGGTCATGGCGGTGATGGCGGCGGAGGGATAGAGGTTGTAGCGCGGATAACTACGGGTGCCGCCGGTGGTGTGGAAGTTGACCAAGGCGGAGACCGGGACCATAGCGCCGGTGTTGCTCTTGGCATAGAGGCGGCCAATGGCATCGGAGGTGTCGCGGCCCTTCCAGTCGGACTGGATAATGACCTGGTTGACCTGGGTGCCGATGTTGATGTCGTTGATGTAGTAGGAGCCGAGGTAGCTCTGCAAGGTCGAGTAGAGGGTCGAGATAGGCACCTGGTAGGTTTCGGTCTTGGTGCGGTCAATTTCGAGCTTGATGTGGGGCGTGCCGGAGGTGTAGGGCGAGAAGGCCATCGCGAGTTCCGGCGCCTGGTTGAGGGAGACGAGGAAGGCGCGGAGGTTGCGCTCGATAATCTCCGGGTCGGTGAAGTTGAGCGACTGGAATTGGATACTCAAGCCACCGGTGTTGCCCAGGCCCATAATCGCCGGCGGGAGCATCGCGAAGAACTTACCTTCGTGATACTGCGCCGAGAGGGCCATAATCTGGTTGAGAACGCCGCGGGCGGTGACGCCTTCGGGGCGCTTATCCCAGTCATCCAACGCCACGATGAGCATGCCCGTGTTCTCTGCCGAGCCCGAGACCATCGCGTAGCCGGTGATGGCCAAGAGGCTCTTCACACCCGGGATCTTCTGCACTTCGCTGCCAACACGGGCGATGAACTTATCGGTGACGGCCCGGTTCGTGCCTTCGCTCAAGGAGATGTCCACGAAGACGACGCCCTGATCCTCCTCGGGGAGGAAGGAACTCGGGGTTTTCTCCAGGGCGATGATGGCTCCGGCCGCGGTCAAGAGCAACAGAAGCAGCGTCAGGATCCGGCGCGCGGCCAGGAACTTGGCGATGGAGGCATAGCGCTTCTTGAGCCAGTTAAGCCCGGCGTTAAACCAGGTGAAGGGGTCCCACAGGTGCTTGTGTTCGGTGGGCGTGCCCATAATGGTGGCGCAGATAGCCGGGGAGAGGGTGAGGGCGTTGACGGTGGAGAAGCAGATAGCCACCGACATCGTCACCGCGAACTGCGCGTAGATGCGCCCGGTAATGCCCGAGATGAAGCCCACCGGCACAAAGATGGCCAGCAACACAAGCGTGGTGGCGATGACCGCGCCGGTCACTTCACTCATGGTTAGAAGCGTGGCGGTCTTGCGGTCGAGCTTGCTCTTTTCCATGTGATACTGCACGCGCTCGACCACGACGATGGCATCGTCAACGATTGAGCCGATGGCTAGCACCAGTGCGAAGAGCGAGAGGGTGTTGATGGAGAAGTCGCAGGCCTTGAGCACGGCAAAGGTGCAGAAGAGCGAAACGGGGATGGCGCAGACCGGGACAAGCGTGGCCCGAAGATCTTGCAAGAAGAGGAAGCAGACGATCACCACGAGCACGAAGGTCTCCACGAGGGTGGAGACAATCTCCTTAATCGAGTCGCGCACCACGTCGGTGGCGTCGTAGGCGAAGACGGCCTCCAGGTCGCCGGGGAAGGTCGGCTTGAGGCGCTCGAGCTCAGCCTTGATGGCATCGACGGCTTCGATGGCGTTGGTGCCGGGGGTCTGGTTGAGACCCATCGACACCGCTTCGGCGCTGTTGAAGGTGCCGTTGGCGCTGTAGTTCTGCTCGCCCACCTCGATGCGCGCCACATCGCGCAGACGGACGATGCCGCCGTCCTCGGAGGTGCGCACCACGATGTTCTCGAACTCCTTGACCGAGCTCAGGCGGCCATCGGCCGTGATGGTGTAAACATTCTTGACGGTGGGGTCTTGCACCGGCGAAGCGCCCACCGAGCCGAGCGAAGCCTGGCGGTTCTGCGAGGAGATGGCCGCGACCACCTCGTTAGCGTCCATATTCTGAGCCGCCATCCGATCGGGGTCGAGCCAAATGCGCATCGCCACCTCCGCGCCATAGACATCCGCGCCGCCCACGCCGGGCACGCGCAAGATGGTGTCGCGGATATTGGAGAAAAGGAAGTCGGTAATCTGCAACTTATTGAGCGCTCCCGAGGGCGAGCGGAAGGCAATGAAGCCGAGCATCGAAGAGGCGCGCGAGCTCACCGAGACGCCCTGCTTGGTCACTTCCGCCGGGAGTTTCGGCTCGGCGCGCGCCACGCGGTTCTGCACGCGCACCATACTCATATCGCGATCCGCGCCCACCGCGAAGGTGACCGTCAGCTCATACTGGCCGTTATCGGTGCACTCGGAGGACATATAGATCATATCCTCCACACCGTTGATCTCCGACTCAATCGGAATGGCCACTGTGTTGGCCAGGTCCACGGCACTCGCGCCCGGGTAGGAGCAGCTCACCTGCACCGTCGGCGGGGCAACCTCGGGATACTGCTCAATCGGGAGCGACTTAATCGCCAGCGCGCCGACCAGTGTCATCACAATTGCGATAACAAAGGCGAAGCGCGGCCGGTTCACAAAGATGCGCGAGAAGATTGACTTCGTCGGCAGTTCCTTGAGCGCCTCTTGAATCACCCGGCGCTCGTTCGCCTCGATCTCCTCGAGGCTCATCTTCCGTTCTTCTGCCATAACCCAAAACTCCTTCTACCGGCGAGCGCTTACTTCACGGCCGGGTTGACCACATTCAGCTTGGCACCGTCGGAGACATTCACCACGCCTTCGGTAATCACCTCTTCGCCTTCGCTCAGGCCCTCGAGGATGGCAATGTAGCCGCCCTGCGTTTCGCCGAGCTTGACGATGCGCCGCACGGCCGTGCCATTCACATTGAGGTAGACATAGTCGCCCGTGGCGTTGGCCAACACCGCGCCAGTGGGCACCGCGATGATCTCCTTGGGCTCGGCCTCGCTCAGGAGCACCGTTACATAGCCATTGGAGACCAGGAATTGGTTGGGGTTCGCAAAGCGGTAGCGGATGGCCAGGGTTGCTGTGGCGCTGTCAATCTCATTGCTCACGAAGTCCGATTCGCCATTGTGCTCGTAGATCGACCCATCGGCCAAGCGCAGCTGCGCGCGGATGGCCTCAACTTTTCCGTGCTCTTCAATCACGCGCCGCCCCTGCAAGAGCTCCTTATCGGGGATGGAGAAGACCACGCGCACCGGATCGGTCTGCACAATACGCGCGAGCGAGCCCATCGAGGGGGCCACGTAGTCGCCCTTCTTGAGCAGACTCTTACCGATACGCCCGGAGATGGGGGCGGTGATGCGCGTGTAGCCCAGGTTGATCTCCGCGCTCTGCAGATCCGCCTCGCACTGGGCGATGGCCGCGCGCGCCTCGAGCATCGTGGCGTAGGCCTGGTCAATCTCGGCCTCGGTCACCGAGCGCTTATCCACCGCGCTGATACGCGCGTAGTAGCGGTCGGCATTCTCGCTGGAGGCCTTGGCCTTCTCCAGGGCGGCCTTGGCCTGAGCCACACGCGCCTCGTAGACCCGCGGGTCGATGAGGAAGAGCAGATCGCCGGCTTTGACCATCGAGCCTTCGGTGAAGGCCACCTCGGCAATGGTGCCATCAATCTGCGCGCGCAGGTCGGTCTTCTCAATGGGCTCGACGTGGCCCATAAACTCCTGGGGCGGATTCATTGCGCGCTTGCCGACCTTGGAGGTCTCCACCGTGACCGGGCGGCCCATCATCATGGCCTGTTGCTTGGCGGCCTGCTCGGCGGCGGCCTTGGTGGCCTGGCGCGTGATGTAGATTTGGCTCACGTACCACCCCAGCGCGAAGGCCGCGCCCACGCTCAAGAGCAACCCGAAGGTGCCAGCCACTGCTGCCGCACCGCGAGCGGGCTTCGCCGTCTGTTCCATCATTTCCGTTGTTTCAGTCATTTGATGTCCTCCTGATACCATTGAGAATAAAGTCCAATCCTGCCTCCAACGTCGGGCGCAGGTCCAACTGCTCCGTGCGGCCGTAAGGCTTGTGCAACCACGCCTCCCGGTGCAACCCGAAGAAGCACGAACTCAACAACGCAGCGATTTGCATTCCCGAGAGCGGGGAGGCAATCTCGCCTAAATCCTTCAGCCGCTCCATACACGCCACCAGGCGGTCATACGGGTCAGCCACCATCAGCGCGTCCAACTTCTGGCGCAGCTTCGCCTTCAACGCCTCGCTCCACTCCACGCGGCTCATCACAAAGATCAGAAATTGCCGGTGCAGCCGATTCGTTGCAAGCACCTCGGCCCACGCCAAGAAGGCCGCGCGCACCTCCTCAAGCGTCGTTGCCCCCTCCAACGGCTTGAACGGGTCGAAAGATTCCTGCAACCACGCCAGCAGCGCGGCCAGGAGATCCTCCTTCGTCTTGAAGTGCCAGAAGATGGCCCACTTCGTCAGGTGGATCTTCTGGGCGATGTCATTAAAGGTTGTCAGCGCATAGCCGCGCTTGGAAAAACTCTCCAACGCCACCCGCAGGATGGTGTTTCGCGTCTCTAAAGCCTCTTCTTTCGTTCTGCGCACAACAATACTTTCCAAAAAACGCCGCGTATTATACAAACCGCAAGGCCAGTAAGCAAGCACTTTTTCGCGTCTGCGCTTCGCTCGTGCCGCGCGTTTGCCCCGCGCCCCCGGCTCAGACCCCGGCGCATACGCCGTCGCTTGCCCCCGCCGTTGCGCGCCGGTTGGCCTTGGACGCGCGGCGAGTATTTGACAAGCCTTGCAGGTTGTATTACAGTATGCGCCGTATTTGCTTCCTAGTGGGGCAAAGCACCCTTTTGATCTCATCTAAACAACATATACAATTGCCCTGCGGGTCTCATCCCCTGCGGGGCTTTTTTATGCCGTTCCGGTCCTTCGCCGGCGTAGCCAAGAGAAAGGCGGGGCGGCCAACCGGCTGCCCCGCCTTGCGTAGAAGCGCTATGGGCTAGCGCTTAGTTGGAAGCACGCCCGCCAACACCGGCAGCCGTAGCCGCATTGGCCTTAGCAGCTTCGTGCGGACGCAGCGCGCGGACGGCCGCACCGGCGCGCCAGAGCTCGCTGTTGCGAATCTTCTCGAGCTTGGCTTCCAGGCGCTCCTTGTAGTCCTTGCGCCCGCAATCGCGGATGACAGCCTTGGCCTCGGTGAGGTCGGCGACGGACTTGTAGAGCTCCTCGAAGACCGGGCGGGTGGCCTTCTCGAAGCGCGGGGCCCACTTGAGCGCGCCGTGCTGAGCGGTGGCCGAGCAGTTCGAGTACATCCAATCCATCCCCTTCTCGTCAACCAGGCGGATGAGGGACTGCGTGAGCTCCTCGACGGTCTCGTTGAAGGCCTCGGAGGGGCTGTGGCCGTGCTTGCGCAGGGTCTGGAACTGCGCCGAGAGGATGCCCTGGAGGCAGCCCATCAGCGTGCCGCGCTCGCCAACGAGGTCGGAGGTCACTTCGCGCTTGAAGGTGGTCGGGAAGAGGTAGCCCGAGCCGACAGCGATGCCCAGCGCCAGGGTGCGGTCGAGGGCCTTGCCGGTGGCATCAATCTCGACAGCGTAGGAGGAGTTAATGCCCACGCCCTCGAGGAAATTGCGGCGCACCGAGGTGCCCGAGCCCTTCGGGGCCACCATAATCACGTCCACGCCCTCGGGCGCGTCCACGCCGGTGAGCTCGCGATACTCCCAGCCGAAGCCGTGCGAGAAGTAGAGCGCCTTGCCGGGGGTCAGGTGCTTGCGAATCTGCTTGAAGACAGGCTTGATGGACGCATCGGAGGTGAGCATCATCACGATGGTGCCCTTCTCGGCGGCTTCCTCGATCTCGAAGAGGGTCTTGCCAGGCACCCAACCATCTTTGATGGCGCGCTGCCAGGAGCTGTTCTTCTTGTCGCTCTTGCGCTGGCCGATAATCACATTAATCCCGTTATCGCGCATATTCAGCGACTGCGCCGGACCCTGCACGCCATAGCCAAGAACGGCAACAACCTCGTTCTTCAGCGTCGTCTGGGCCTTCTTCAAGGGGAATTCCTTGCGGGTGGTGATGTCTTCGGTAACATCGGCGAATTTAATCTTAGCCATAGTGAGTTCCTTACTGTCCAATCCTGTACTGAGGATGAAAACATCGGCGTAGTATACGGCTTGTAGCCACAAAAAGTCAACACAAAACTGCGAGCCGCGAGGGAGTCGACAGTGAACAGTCGACAAGTCCGTAGGAGCTATGTCATCGTCGACAGCGCGCGTGCCGCAACCGAGAGGCTGGGGGAGGTGAGGTGCGCCTCCGGCGCGTGAGAGGGCGGTGCCCGTTCTGACGGGCCGCGTCCTCGCGGCCCAGATGGGGGCCCAGGCCGCCGGGGACGGCGGCCGTCAGAACG
>CAMGJH010000028.1 GCA_946056345.1 uncultured Lentisphaeraceae bacterium
GTAGCGAGTTCTCCCTCAAATACTCTGGCGTGTCCCTCCTGAAACTCGGCCGCACGCGCACCCAATCTATCGGCCGGCGTATGCGCTTCGACGCAAACGGCCGCCTTCTCTCCTCCGCCCCTACCGGCTCGGGCGAACCCGCCTGGGGCTGGCTCCCCTTCGGCAAAGAATAACCCCCACCCCGGCCTCGCCTCGCTCGCTGCGGCTAGCTATTCGCCGCCAGCCGTTGCCGAACGCACCGCCCCTTGCGTGCGCAGGTGCGCAGAAACAAAAAAGGCGAGCGCGGAGCGCTCGCCGGGAGGAATGGAGACACTTATTGAAAGGGATTAGAAGTCGTCGTCGAGGCCTTCGAGGGTGACGGCACCGGCGCCTTTATCCTCGACCTTGAGTTCGGCTTCGGCCTCGATCTTGGTGAGGGCGCCCTTGGCGAGCGGGCTGTTGCGGTAGTAGACCATCAGCTGGAGGGCGGTGAAGCAGTTGGCGGCAACGGGGGAGTTGTGCCACTCGTGGGTGGCGGTGTCCTGGTTGATGAGGTCATCGACGGGGATGCCCATACGCTTGCCATTGACGGTGCCTTGCTGTTGGAGGAGGCGGGCCTTGTCTTCGATAGGGTTCTTCTCGTCGCCGAACTTGTTCTTGGTGTTCTTGCGGGGCCAGTAGGTGATGTACTGGGGCGTGCCGTTGTGGTCCTTGTAGCCGGACTTAGCTGCGGGGATGTTGATGGCGGCAGCAGAGTAGATACGCTTCTGCTGCTCGCTCCAGCGCTTCCAAGCGGCGGCGTTGTCGCCGAGGTTGAAGCGGACCTGCGAGAGGTAGTAGCCGTAGTACTGCGGCGAGGTGCCCTTCATCTGGGTGGCGCTGGAGCTGGCGGCCTTGAAGTCGTGCTTGAAGGTTGGCTCCCAAGTGTCCATATAGGCTACGGCCTTCTTGCAGAGGTCGGTGTCGGCCTCGTCGAGCATCTGGAGGATGAGGGCACAGGGGGCGGTGAGGCCAAGGTAGCGGTTCTTGGCGGTGTTGAGGTAGCCGAAAGAGCCGTTGGGGTTGACACAGGTCTTGATACCACGGGCAGACTTCTTGAGGGCGGCAATAATCTTGGGATCGTGGTTGCCCGAGAGCTTGGCGGCCTTGAGGGCCTGGACGGCCCAGCTGGTGTAGGAGGTGTCGGTAATCGGGCACTTGGCGTACATATTGTAGTACCAGCCGCCATCGGCATTCTGCCCTTCGATGACATGCGGGATGGCGCGCTCAACGGCCTCCTTGACGGCCGGGATGCGGGTCATCGCATAGGCTTCGGAGAGGGCATAGATGGCCACGAGGTGGGCATAGTTGTGCTCATCGCGCCCCTTGAAGTAGCCAACCTTGTCCTTGCGCTTGGTCTCGAACTCGGCGGGGTTGTCGGCGCCGCCGGGCTTGCACTGGGAGGGGTCGGAGATCTGGTCAGCCAAAAGACCGCGAATAGCCTTCTCGACGGTGTCGCCGAACTCATCGCTCTGACCGGGGAGTTCGCCGTGAGCAAGGAAGCAGAGGAGGGCGAGAGAGGTGTCGCCCGTGTCGTTGTTCCACATGCCGTTGGGGCCCTGCTTCATCTTGAGCCAGCGGAGGAAGCCATAGACGAGCTTCTCGGTGGCGGCGGCACCATACTTGCCAATCTTAGCGCCGCGTAGGCCAGGAGAGCGGTCGCCATAGACATTGCGCATCACCACAGGCGAGGGGGTGAGGGCCACGGCATCAACGGGGGAGGGTTGCGGGGACTGTTCAGCAGAGGTAGTCGGCGGCGCATCGATATCGACGACAACGTCGGTGACCTCCTGGATTTCCTCAAGTTCCGGCGGCTCTTCGGGCGGCGGGGGCTCTTCCTTGGTGAGCTCTTCGGCCTGCTCAGGCTCGATGACCTGCGTCTCGACAACCGGCGGCTTCTCGCTGGCGGTAATCTTGATGGTGCACATCACGGTGATGGCCAGGAACATTCCCACGACGGCGGCAATAGGTGCGCCGAGGCGTTGGAGCTCAATCATTGCCTTCTTGTGCTCAATGGAGTCCTTCGGCTTTCCGAAGCCCTTGAGCATGTCGACAATGCGCTGAAGATAGTTCCGCTCCTCTTCGTCGAAGAGCTTGATGAGCTCGTCCTTGGCGGGCTCATCGCCGGGCAACGGTTCAAGCGTATTACTCATCGTTCTCCTCCCCTGTTTTCCCGACGCCCGGGGGTGGCGTTGTGGGGATTAAAGGCTAAAGATGGCCAGGTTGGTCATGCCGTACTTGTTGCAGAGGTCAAGGGCCTTGACCAGCAGCGAGTGCGGGGAATCCTTGGTGCAGCGCAGAAGGACTGTCGAGCCCCTATTGTTGCGCGCGGCACGGCCGATTTCCTTATCCAACTGGCTGTAGCGGACGGGGGACTTGTTGAAGAGGAAGCCTTCGCCGCCCTGGGTCTTGGGGTTGTAGATGTCGATCGTCACCATCTCGAGCTTCTCGGCGGGGCTGGCCTTGCTGTCGGGCGAGGGGGCCATCGCGTCGAGGTGCGAGAGGATGTCTTCCTGCTTCAAGGTAACCACGAAGAAGATGATGAGCTGGAAGACGACGTCGATCATCGGCGTCATATCGAGGGCGGCACCGCCATCGGAAGAGACCTTTTTGCCTTTTGCCATAGTCGCGCTCCTTTACTTCTTGGCGTTGGCCGAATCGCCGGGCTGGACCATCGCTAGGAAGGAGACGCGCCAGACGCCCGCTTCGTTGCAGACGTTCATCACGGCGCGCACGTCCTCGTGCGGGGTGTCCTTGTCGGCGCGGATGAGCAACGGGAAGTTGGTCCCGCGCTTGGCCACGGTGTTGCGCAGCACCGAGCGGAGCTGGTCGATGGACAGGATGCCGCCGTTGATGGAGATGACGCGCCCGGTGGGCTTTTTGGCCGCCTTGAGGAAGTCGGTCACCGTGCGATAGCGGCGGATTTCGACGGTCAGTGGAGGGACTTTGTACTCATCGGCCTTCAACTGCGGACCGTTCTTGCCGTATTCTAGCTCAATGTCGGGGTTGATGGAGTCAGCCGTCTTCAACGTCACCACGAAGAAGATGATGAGCTGGAAGACGACGTCGATCATCGGCGTCATATCGAGCGCGGCACCATCGTTCTCGCGTTTGTTTTTCTTCTTGGCCATTGGGGTTCTCCTTGCTCGCTCGCAGGGCCTTCGGCGCCGGGCGGGCGCGGAAGGCGGTGGCTGGGGGTGCGCGCAGACCTCGCGCTGCCACCTAGGCAGGGAGGCGCACGCACCGGCGCGGTTTAACCCTCGACGACTTCGACGTTGCGGAGGTTCTTGATGAGGTCGGCCGTGACCACCTGCATACGCAGCACCAAGCGGTTAGCGCTATTGCGCAGGGCGTAGAAGAAGGTGACCGAAGGGATGGCGATGCAGAGGCCGCCGGCGGTGGTGTAGAGGGCCTGGGAGATGGTGAGCGAGAGCGAGGAGATTTCAACGCCGGTCAACGCGATCGAGGCGAAGGTCAGGATCATGCCCTGCACCGTGCCCAGCAGGCCGAGCATCGGGGCGAGCGAGGAGCAGATGGAGATCCAGTTGAGGCGCTGCATCATGTGCTCAATCTCGAGGTCGCCGGCGGCGGAGATGGCCTCGTCGATGACATCAAAGCCCTCTTCCACATGGGCGAAGCCGGCCTTGAGAATCTTGGCCATCGAGGAGGGGTCGTTGTCGCAGATCTCAATCGCCTTCATCACGTCACCCTGGTCCATCGCCTCCTTCACCTGGGCGATGAGGGCTTCGGGCATAATCTTCTTGGGGCGGACGAGGATGTAGCCGTCGATGATGAAGTAGATGGCGAAGCCGCCGGAGGAGAAGAGGGCCATCCATAGGATGAAGCCGACGATGCCGCCGCCCATCACCACATCGAAGAAGCTCGTTCCCTTGGGGGCAGCCTTCGTATCAGCGGCCTGACCATCCTGCGTCACGAGGGCGCCGGTATCGGCCTCCTGCGCGCAAACAGAACCGGCGGTGAAGACCGCACCGAACATCAAGGCGGAAACCGCCAGAGCCATCATCATTTTCTTCATGGTTGTATTCCTTGTGGGGTTAAGTTGTGGAAAGGGAGGGGGAGGGGAAGGGACTTACTTGGCGCGGGCCCAGGAACTGGTGGGGCACTCCTGCTTGAGCTGTTCGCGCAGACGGTTGGCCTGCGAGCTCTGGCTCATCCCCTCAAAGGCCTTGGCACCCTTGTAGAGGGCCTCAGCGTAGGCGTCGCTGGTGGGGTCGGCGTAGAGGAGGATAACGCGCAGGTAGCCATCGCGCAGGGCCTCTTCGCAGTTGGCGCGGGCCGAACCGCGGGACATCGCGGCGTCACCGCGCTTGACGAGGGCGGCGGCAGCGGCGGTCTTGTCGCCGGAGGAGACGGCCTTGTCGAGCAAGAGCGAGAGGTCGGTGAGTTTGCCCTCCTTGATGAGCGCGTCCCAGTAGGCGACGGCGGTGGCGCCCTTGTAGGCGGCCTCGGGGTTATCGCGGATAACGGCCTTGCAGGCGGTGATGGCCTTATCGGCGTTGCCCTGCAGGAGGTAGGCCTTGGCGAGCCAGCCGGTGGCCTCCTGGTCGTAGGTCAGGTGGTTGTAATCCTTGGCGAGCTCTTCGAGGGTGGCGATGGCGGCGGCCAGACCGCTGTTGGCCTGCACCTTCTTGATGGCGCCATCGAGCGAAGCCGGGCGGTCGATACTCACACTTTCGACCTCGTCGGCCTTATAGGTGACGGTCATATTCTTGCTGTTGGTCAGGACGTACTCCTTGGCGGAGTTTTTCCAGCGGATGGTGCCGGTGGCCGACCCGTTGGCGGTGGTGATCGTGCCGGTGGGCGTGTCCTTAGCCAGGGCGGGCAAGGCGACGCAGGCGGTGAGCAAGGCGCAAAGGACGATGTTGAGCTGCTTCATAACGTGTTCCTCTTCTGCTTAAAGTGTATCACAAGTGGGGCATTATTGACCAAGGTTAATCTTGGCGGTGGTGACGGCGTTGGTGACGTCGGCCTTGAACAAGCCTTCGGGGAAGGTCTCGAGGTATTCGGTGCCGATGTCGACGGCGTCCTGCAAGAAGTCTTGCTTCTCCTGCTTATCGGTGGCGAGTTCGGCGCGCTCGATGGAGAGGCGAACGTAGCCGAGATAGGCCTGCTGGAGGTAGGCGGTCACGCTCGGGTCGGTCTTGGGCGTCTCGCCGGCGAACATCGCCGAGCGGTAGGCGTTGAGGGCCGAGCCGATGGCGTTGGTGACGACCTCCTTATCGGCATTCGCGCTCTTGGTCGATTCGTAGGCCTTACCGGCCACCTCGGCCACGGCGAGGTTCAAGCGCGCGACCAAGGCAACGTCGTCCTTCGCCTGGCTGGTGACGAAGGTGACGGCCTTCTTGGCCTCGGAGATAATCTTATTGCGCTCTTCGGGGGTCTTGGCCAGGAGGATTTCGGCACCGGCCACATCGATGAGCAGCAAGTTGGCCTCAACGGCCGCCTGCGAGCGCCCATACTTCTCGAGCATTGCGGTGACCTGCTTGTAGGCGGCCTCGACCTGCCGATCGGCCAAGAGGGCGCGGGCGCGCAAGGTCATCGCCTTGGGCAGATAGGGCGCGGCATTCTTGGCCTTGAGGATGCAGTCGCACGCCTCAATCGCGAGCTTATACTCCTTGGCATCGAGCAGCTTCTCGGCGGCGGTCTGGTATTGGGCGGGGGTGTAGGAGCCGCCGGCGGCGAACATCTGCTTATAGGTGTTGGTCGCTTCGCCAATCATCCCCATCTTGAAGAGGGAGTCGGCCAGGAGCGGCACCGAGTTCTTCGCCTCGTCGGAGGTCGGGAAGTCCTTGGCCAACTTGGCGAGGGTGGCGCGCGAGGCCTCGATATCGCCCGCAGCCGCCTGCAACGTGCCAATCTGCAAGAGCGCCTTGGGCGCGTTAGCCCCCTTGGGCGACTTGGCCAGGCACTCCTGGAAGTAGGCCAAGGCCTTCTGCTTGATGGCCTTATCCTTGGCCTCCACCCCGGTGGCGGGGATCAGCTGCATACAGACGCCGCGCAGATAGTAGAGCCCCTCGCAGAGGGTGTCGGCCTCCTTGCGCTCGCTGTTGGCGGCCACATAGATACTGTCGGGCTTCTCCAACTCCTTGATGAGCTTATCGTAGGTGGAGGCCGCCAGCGCGTAGGCGGTGACGAGCTTCTTATTGGTCTCAGCCTGCGTCTCGGGCGTGGCGGCCTTGCGCAGGGCGTCGGCCTGGTGACGCTGCGCGTCGCCATAGAGCCGCTGGGCGGTGGCACCATTGATGCCCGGGCGCTCAAGGTCCGCGAAGTGGGCCACCAGCGCCTTGGCCGTGGCAATCTCCTGCTCGGCGTCAGCCTTCGCGCCGGAGGGCGAATAGAGCTTGATCAGGCCAATGAGGGCAGCGAAGCGGTTCTGCCGCTGGGCGGCATCGGTCGCGGCATCGGCCACCTGGGTGTAGAGCTTCTCGGCCCCGTCGCCATCGCCGGCCTCGGCCTTCTCCTTGGCAATCTGCAATTGCAGCGACACGGCGGCCGGGTGCTTGGGATAGTAGCGGAAGAAGAGCTGATGGGTCTTCTCCTTCTGCGCCACGAGCCCCTGCTCGCCATAGAAGTTGCCCACGCGGTTCAGTTCGTCGCCGGCCTGAGCGTAGAGATCGGCCATCCCCGAGAAGCCCTCGGCCATCGCGGCGGTCACCGTCTCGGCATAGAACTGAGCCATCGGGTCGAGCTTGCCGCCCTTCACCCCGCCGCGCACATAGCACTCGACCATCTTGCGCAACGCAGGCAACGCCTCGGCGTTCAATCCATAAGCCGAAATCGTCTTGGAAAAGGCGTTCGCCGCCTCGTTCCAGTCGCCGCTATCAAACTTCACATTCGCGCCGACGTACTGCTGCTTACGCACCTTGGCCCGCTGATCGGCCGAGACGTTCACCTTCACCACCTGGTTGTAGCGGCTCTTGAGCAGCGCCTGGATTTCCTCGACCAAGTCCCCGGCGTTGGAAGCCGACTGACTCTCGGGGTAATTCATATACACCTGCACCAGGTGATTGAAGGCGCCCTGCCCGTTGCGCTTGCGCGTCTTGGGGTCGCGCTCGCCGAGCAGGAGGCTCTTAATGGTCTCCTCGTTCGCCGCGCCGCCCTTGGCAATCTCCTTCTTCACCTCGCCATAGAGCATCGACCCAATCAGGTAGCGGCACTGCGGCAGCGGGCTCATCCGCAGCACACCCTTGTCGCCATTGGGGTCAATCTCGCGATAGCTCTCGTGGATTTCCTGGAGCACGTCGAGGTACTCCTTAATCATCTCCTGGGCACCGGCCACGTCGCCGCGCAACATCTTGATGTGCGCCATCCCGTTAATCGCGTCGCCAAAGAACGCATCCTGCTTCCAGACCATCTTCTTGGTCAACCCGTCGGCCTCGCCGAGCATCTTCTCGCGCTCGGCACCGGAGGCCGCCTCGGCCTGGAAGAGCAGCGCCTGCAGATACTGCGCGCGGAAGTTCGCCATCGTCGACTCCTCGCCGGACATCTCCATTGCCAGCTTGTAGTAAGGCAAGGCGTCCTTGGCGCGGTCAATCTTCCCGAGCATCAGGATGTACTGGTTAATGCCGTCGAGATAACTCTTGCGCGCGGCGGCATCCACCTTCGGGAAGCGCTTGAAGAACTCGGCGTAGAGTTTATCGGCCTCGGTAAACTTCGAGTACATCGCGTAGCTGTTGGCCAGCTCGAGCTTCAGCAGCCAGGTATCCTGACTATTCTGGTCCGGCCGGGCGGCAATCTTCTTGGCCACCTCATCCTGCTTGCCGCTCATCAACTCGGCGCGAATGGTCGCTGCCTCCAAGACCCCCTTAGCCGCCGGCCAACGCTTCTGCGCAGCCTCAATCACCGCCGGGGCGAAGTTCGCATAGCCATTGCGCGAGAGCGCGTCGATATAACGAACCTCCTCCTCCAACGCCGCGTCCGATGCCTCGTCCGCTCGCGCGAGCATCGGCATCAATGCCACCGCGAGCCCTAACGGCAATGCCCACGTGTGCAGGCGGCCCTTCCAAACAAACGTCATGCTACGCTTCCTTTCAACTCTGCTCTGCCCGAAAAGCGCCCTTTCGAGCATTTAAGATGACCTTAGTATAGCCCCTTGCGCGCGTTTCGTCAAGTCACTCTTGCCCACACCCTTTAACACGCTACGCGCGCGTGCGAGGGCCGCGGGGACGCGGCCTGTCAGGACGGGCAACGCAAAACGCTTCGTGTGGCCCCTGGCCACCCTCACGCGGGCGCAGCCCGCACCTCTCGGCCCGAAGGCCCCCCCTCACGCGAGCGCAGCGAGCACCTCACGGCCCGAAGGACCCCCTCTCCAAGTTATCGACAGGGGCTGTCGATAACCCTGTCGATAACTCCCCC
>CAMGJH010000029.1 GCA_946056345.1 uncultured Lentisphaeraceae bacterium
CCGGCCCGGGTCGAGGGTCAACCCGGGCCTACCTCGAGGCCAACCCGGGGCGGATGCGAGGAGAGGGCACGGCAGGGGGAGTAGCTGGGGGCTTTAAGCCAGGCGTTCGCTGACGCTCGCTGCGCGGCAAATATGCCGCGCCACAAAACCGTTGATGGCAGGAGGAAAACTTGGTGGAAGATAAGGGAGCCTCGAGCCTGGCGGGGTGGAGGCCAAGCGCGGCCATTGGAGCGGCTGGGGGTTTTAGGCGAGCGTGGCCAAAAGTGAGGCTGGTAAGCGTTGTGCCGTGGCCTGCTCCGTCAGGCCACCCGCCCCGGGTCGAGGGCCAACCCGGGGCGGATGCGAAATAGACCTGGGGCGGATGCGTAGGAGAGGCGCGGCTGAATGGGCGCGAATGTGCTACACTACGCCCCGAGACGGTTCTCTCGGGACGACATCACAACAGGAAGCATCAAGGCTCTCTATGAAGCATCTCTACGACGCGCTGGCAGACTGTAAGAAGGAAGAAGAGGTCAAGGCGGAGTTCTGCAAGTTCTTCAAGATGAAGATCTGCGCCCTGCGCGGGATCGACCACTACACCGAGTCGGTGCTCTTTGAGTTTAAGTTCGACCGCAACTTCCGCGCTGCCGAGAACATTGCCCGCGTCCTGGCCCAGACGATGTACTACGTGCGCCTGCTCAAGTACGATGCCGCTCTGACCTCCTACCCTATTCCCGCCACCCTCTGCGTGGTCGACAAGAACGAGGCCTTCTTCGCCGAGACCAAGACCTATCAGCGCTTCTACACCTCTCAGAGCGAGCGCTACGACTGGGACCGCGCCCCCTCCACTCCCTGCCCCAACCTGGTCGAGGACCTCCTCAAGCACCTGGCGCGCGAGGGCCTCCCCTACGTCTACAACTTCACCCGCCCGGCCGAGGAGACGCAGTTCATCGACAAATGCCGCGAGCACCTCCTCGCCCAGATGACCTTCCTCCCACTCCTCGAGAAGAAGTCCATCACCGAGGAGAACTTCCTCTCCGTCTTCACCTACTGGGATGCGCTCTTCGGCAAGTACGTCCGCAATGGCCGCAAGTCCTCCGAGTACTTTTTGGCCGACATCGAACAGGGCAAATCCATCAAGGCCGAGGACGGCCGGGTGCTCTTTAACGTCGATGGCGCCACATTCATCCCCAAGACCCTCAAGCCCAAGGACTACGCCCACTTCTGGGAGAACTACGAGAAGGTCGGCGCCCAGGTGATGATGCAAATCCGGCAGAAGTCCGACCGCATTACCGAGGACTTCCGCCGCCGTTTCACCGGCGAGTTCTTCACCCCCGTCGACTTCGCCGCCAAGGGCCTGGAATACCTCGAGAAGACCCTCGGCAAGCAGTGGTGGCGCTCGGGTGATGTCCGCTTTTGGGATATGGCCGCCGGCACGGGCAACCTGGAGTTCAACCTGCCTAGTTCCGCCCTTCCCTACTGCTACATCTCCACCCTGGAAGAGGACGACGCAATGTATTGCAAGACCCTCTTCCCCGCCGCCACCTGCTTTCAGTATAACTACCTAGAGGATGACATCCCCCGTCTGGCCGGGCAGATGACCTTTGGCGCGCAGCCCAAAATGCCCCCCAACCTCGCCGCTGATCTCGCCAACCCCAACCTCAAGTGGGTCATCTTCATCAATCCCCCCTTCGCCACCGCAAACAAGCGCGATGGCGGCGTTGGCAAAACCTCCAAGGACACCGTCTCCAAAACAACCATCCGCGAATGGATGCACACCGAAGGCTACGGCGAAGCCAGCCGCGAACTCTTCACGCAGTTTCTCTTCCGGATCTCCAAGGAATTCAAGGACCGGCAGGCCCATCTCTGCCTCTTCTCGACCTTGAAGTATCTGAACTCCAACAACGACCAACGCGTCCGCGACGGCTTCTTCCGATACACCTACGAGCGCGGCTTCATCTTCCCGAGCAAATGCTTCCACGGGACGCAGGGCAACTTCCCCATCGGCTTCCTTATCTGGGACCTCGCCAAACCACAACACCTCGCCACGCAAACCATTCGCCTCGATGTCTTCAATGCCAATGTCGAGAAGTTCGGCACTAAGGTCGTCTCATCGGTCGAGCGAACCGCAATGCTCAATAAGTGGGTTTCCCGCCCGCGTTGGGACGGCAAATCCATCTTGCCGACCTTCTCCAGCGGTCTCAAGGTGATGGATGAAAACAAAGACAAACGAAACCACGTTGCCCCGGGCTTCCTCTGCTCTGTATGTAGTAAGGGAGATGACTTCCAAAATCAAACCAGTGTCTTCATCCTCTCTGCGCCTTACGCAAACGCCGGCGCCTTTTCCGTCACGCCCGAGAACTTCGAGCGCGCAATGGTGCTCTATGCCGTCAAGAAATTGCCCGAGAAGAACTGGTGGAACGACAAGGACACCTTCTACGCCCCGAGGCGCGCGCTGTCAGACGAGTTTGTGACCGATTGTGTAGTTTGGGGCGCACTCTCAAGCAAGAACAACACCGTGGCCCTGAAGGACGTGCCCTATCAGGGGAAGCTCTACCAGATCCACAATAACCTCTTCCCCTTCTTGCTCTCGGAGGTGCGGCAGTGGCCGTGTAGCAATCCGGACCTGACAGCGCAGCGCTTGGCGGCAAATGAAGAGCGCTTCCTAGCCACCTGGCTCAAGGGGCGGGAGCTCTCGCCCGAGGCCCGCGCAGTCCTCGCCGCCGCCAAGGCGCTCTACCGCGCCTTCTACGCCAATATCACCCAGACCGACTGGCTCGACGCGCGTATCGAAACCTGGGACGTGGGCTACTACCAGCTCTGCAAGGCCCTCAAAGCGACCCCCTTGGCCGCCGATGAACGCGCCGCCCTCAAAGCCGCGCACGAGGCCCTCCGCGCCAAACTCCTCCCCCAAGTCTACGCCCTCGGCTTCCTCAACCCCGATGTCGACTACTTCGCCTAACCCCATCCGCCAAAGGCTTGGAGGCAAGGGGGCTCGCTACGCTCGCGATGACAGAGGACGGATAACAGATGACTGAAAACCGGCGTTGCCCAAAAGGCGCGCCGGCCGGGGTGGAGCGTGGGGACGCGGCCCGTCAGAACGGGCAACACCCCCTCACGTGCCGGAGGCGCACCTCACGCGAGCGCAGCGAGCACCCCCCACCGTTCAACATTCTCCGTTCACCATTCTCCATTTGCCTTTTGGTGTGGGGTTTACTATACTTTCACGATGTTTAAGGAGTTAGTATGAGCGCAACGATTGAAGAGATTCGGCATAGCGCGGCGCATTTGGTAGCGTCGGCGGTGTGCTCGTTGTTTGATGGCGTGAAGATTGACATCGGCCCGGCGACGGACGATGGGTTTTACTATGACTTTGACCTGGAGCATCGCCTGAGCGCGGAGGACTTTCCGGCGATTGAGAAGGCGGTGCGCAAGTTGATTGGGGCGAAGCTGCCCTTTGTGCGCGAGGAAGTGACCCGCGCGCAGGCTCAGGAGATCTTCAAGGATCAGCCCTACAAGCTCGAGCGCCTGGCCGATATTCCGGAGGAGGAAGCGGTCTCGATTTACCGCACGGGGGACTACGTGGACCTCTGCCGCGGGCCGCACGTGGAGCACTCCGGGTGCATTGGCGCGGTCAAGCTGATGAGCGTGGCCGGGAGCTACTATCGCGGCGACGAGCACAACAAGATGCTGCAGCGCCTCTACGGGATTGCTGCCGCCTCGCAGAAGGAACTCGACGCAATTGTCGCGCGCATTGAAGAGGCGAAGAAGCGCGACCACCGCAAGTTGGGCAAGGAGCTTGAGCTCTTCACGATTTCCGAGAGCGTGGGTCCGGGGCTGGCGCACTGGCTGCCGAAGGGCGCGCGCGTGCGCATTGCCATCGAGGACTACTGGCGCAAGGAGCACTTCCGCCACGGCTACGAGATGCTCTTTACCCCGCACATTGGCCGCGCGAACCTCTGGCAGACCTCCGGCCACCTCGGCTTCTACAAGGATGGGATGTTCCCCCCGATGAACGTCACCGAGGGCGATGGCGAGAAGGCGGTCCAGGAGACCTACTACGTCAAGCCGATGAACTGCCCGTTCCACATCCAAGCCTACCTCTTCAAGAAGGTGAGCTACCGCGACCTGCCGTTGCGCTGGGCCGAGCTGGGCACCGTCTATCGCTACGAGAAGGATGGCGTTCGCCACGGGCTCTTCCGCGTGCGCGGCTTTACGCAGGATGACGCGCACATCTTCTGCGCCCCCGAGAAGATCGAGGAGGAGATCCGCTTCACGGTGAAGTTCTGCCTGCACATTCTCCACCGCTTCGGCTTCCAGGATATTACTGCCTACCTCTCCACCCGCCCGGAAAAGGCGGTGGGCGACCCGGCCAAGTGGGAACAGGCCACCAACTCGCTCCGCCACGCCCTCGAGGCCGAGGGGATGAGCTACGAGGTCGACGAGGGCGGCGGTGCCTTCTACGGGCCGAAGATTGATATGAAGATTAAGGATGCCCTCGGCCGCGAGTGGCAGCTGGGCACCATTCAGTTCGACTTCAACCTCCCCGAGCGCTTCCACCTAACCTACACCGGGGCCGACGGTGCCGAGCACCAGCCCTATATGGTCCACCGAGCCCTCCTCGGCTCGCTCGAGCGCTTCTTCGGCATCCTCATCGAGCACTACGCCGGTGCCTTCCCCACCTGGCTCGCGCCGGTGCAGGCCAAGGTGTTGCCGATTACCGACGCGCAGCACGAGGCCGCCAAGGCCGTGCTCTCCAAGCTCGCCGCCGCCGACCTGCGCGTGGAGGCCGATTGGAGCAACGACAAGATTGGCGCGAAGATCCGCAAGGCCACGATGGCCAAGATCCCCTATATGTTGGTGCTCGGCGGCCGTGAAGCCGAGGCCGGACTGGTCGCGGTCCGCAGCCGCGAGAAGGGCGACCTGGGGACGATGACCCCGGAAGCCTTCATCGAACTCATCAAGCAAGAAATCAACGCATAACCCGAACCCCATCAGGAGCTCAACTTGGCATTCCCCCTGAAACCCCTGCCCACCGGTCCCCGCCCCAACAACGGTCCCGCCCAGCGCGACCAGAAGGGGGCCTCCTTCACCCGCACCAACTACAAGATCCGGGTGCCGGAAGTCCGTGTGGTCGATGCCGCCGGCAAGATGCTCGGCCTTATGCCCACGCGCAAGGCGCAGGCCCTCGCCGAATCGCTGGGGCTGGACCTCGTGGAGATCACGCCCAACGCCCAGCCGCCCATCTGCAAGATTATGGATTACGGCAAGTTCCGCTACCAGGAATCCATCAAGCAGAAGGAGGCCCGCAAGAACGCAAAGGCCACGCAGGTCAAGGAGATTAAGTTCCACGCCGGCACCGATGTGGGCGACGTGGACCGCAAGGTCAAGGACATCCTCGGCTTCATCGCCCAGGGCAACAAGGTGAAGGTCTCGCTCAAGTTCCGCGGCCGCGAGAACGCCCACAAGGAGCTCGGGATTGACCTTATCAACCGCATCATCGAAACCTGTGGCGAGAAGATCGCCGTCGAACAAGAGCCCAAACTCCTCGGCCGCGACCTCTCCTGCCTCATCGGCCCGCCCAACGCCAAGTCCATCAAGGCCGCCCAGGCCAAGAAGAAGGCCCTCGAGGAGGCCCCCGCCGCCGAGCCCCCCAAGCCCGGCCTCGCGCCCACGCGCTAGCCGCCGGCTAGCGCGTAGCGGTTAGCGGATAGCACGCGTTCCGAGACAGATAGGCTTAGCAGCCAATCGCTAACCGCTAACAGCTATGCATCTCGTTCTCGCTGGTCCTGGCCGCATTGGGGCGGCATTGGTGCCCGGGCTCCAAGCTCAGGGGCACACCGTCACGCTACTCACGCGCCAGGATTATGGCGACTTCTTGGCCCCGGCCTACGACCCGGGGCCTGCCGTGGCACGTGTGGCGGCGTGCGATGCGCTTTTACTTCTGGCCGGACGCTTTGAGCTCAATGCGCCCGAGGAGGTGATGGGCCAGGCCAACGCCACCGGCCCCCTGCGCATTGCCGAAGCCGTCCACGCGCGCTTCCCCCAAGCGCAAATTATCGCCTTCCTCGATAGCCGCATCCGCCGGCCACGCTCGTCCGTGCCGCCGGCTGTGCGCGCCTACCTCGCTTCCAAGCAGCGCCTCGCCCGTTGGGTCCTGGCCGCTGCGCGCACCTGGGGGCAGACCACCGGCGCGCGCGTCAACGCCATCGCCCCGGGGCCCGTCTTCCCGCCGCCGGAGAAGGCGCACAGCGAACCGGGCGGGCCCTGCCTCACCCCGCGCCCAACGGTCGCCGACCTCCTCTCTGGCGTCACCTTCCTCCTCTCCACGCCCTCCGTCACCGGCCAGATTCTCTACATCGCCGCCGGGCAGCAACTGTTGTAAAAGAATAGTCGATAGATGTGAGGTGCCGGGAGCCGGTCGGTGCGTTTTCCACTGGAAAATGCGACTGCGTGGGTGTATAATGGGGGTGATTTGAGTTTATAATTGCGGAGGCTGTAGCCGATGAAGAAGGGTATTTGCTTGTTATTGATGCTGGCGGCGATTGGCGGCGGGGCGTGGTGGTATTTCTCGCGGCCGCAGGAGCAGGTGGCGCCGATTGCGTATAAGACGGCGGAGCTGACGCGCGGGCAGGTGACGCAGACGATTCGCGCGACCGGGACGATTGAACCAGAGGATTTGATTGATATTGGCGCGCAGATTACCGGGCAGATTATGGCCTTTGGGGTCGACACTGCCGGGCGCGAGGTGGATTATTGCTCGGAGGTGAAGAAGGGGCAGCTGCTCGCGCGGATTGATGACGTCACCTACAAAGCCGAGGTGACGATTGCCAAGGCGAACCTGACGACGGCGCAGGCGCAGTTGGCTGGGGCGAAGGCCGATGTGGTGCAGTTCGGCGCGAAGTTGCGTCAGGCCGAGCGCGATTGGAAGCGCGCGCAGGCGTTGGGCGTGGGGGACGCGCTCTCGCAGAAGGATTACGACGCCTATCAGAGCGCCTACGAGACGGCGGCGGCGAGTTTGGATGTGGGGAATGCCTCGGTGAAGCAGGCCGAGGCGGCCATTGAGCAGGCCCAGGCGCAGCTGGAGAAGGCCGAGCGGAACCTCTCGTACTGCGACATCCTCTCGACGGTCGATGGGATTATCATTGATCGGCGCGTGAATATTGGGCAGACGGTGACCGCGTCGATGAGTACGCCTTCGCTCTTCCTAGTGGCGAAGGACCTGGGGAAGATTGAGATTTGGGTGCCGGTTAACGAGGCGGATATTGGCTCGATCCAGGTGGGGCAGTCGGTGCGCTTTACGGTGGATGCCTTCGCCGGGAAGACCTTTACAGGCAAGGTCGGGCGCGTGCGGCTGAATGCGTCGATGACCTCCAACGTGGTCACCTACACGGTGGAGGTGACCACCGAGAACCCCGGGAACTTGCTGCTGCCCTACCTGACGGCGAATGTCTCCTTCATTCTGGCCGAGTCGCCGGCCGAGTCGCTCTTGGTTCCGGTGACGGCGCTGCGCTGGCGGCCGGAGGGGTGGCAGGAGCCGGCCGAGTTCGCGGGCAAGGATTACCTCTTTGTGCAGGATGAAGCGGGCAAGCCGGTGGCGATGGCGGTCCAGGCCGGGGTAAGCGATGATGTGAATACGGCCATCCTCTGCGAGGCGTTGGAGCCGGGCGACACGGTGATCACCGGCACGCTGACAGCCATCGAGGTGCAGCAGGCCTCCGCCGCCGGCGAAAATCCCTTTATGCCCAAACCGCCGAAGTGGGGTAAGAAGAACAATCCCCCGCCCCGGCCCTAAGCGGAGAGATGCGATGGTCACGCCCTCCCTCTCCCCTGCTCCCGGCCCGACAGCCCCCGGGCGCATACTCATTGAGCTCAAGGATCTGCGCAAGACCTACCGTCTTGGGGACGTGGATGTGCCGGTGCTCAAGGGGATTAATATGGTCATCCGCGAGGGGACGCTGCTGGCGCTGATGGGGCCCTCGGGCGGCGGAAAGTCCACCTTGATGAATATCCTGGGCTTTCTGGATACCTCCTCGGGCGGACAATACCTGCTCGACGGGCGCGATGTGACGACCCTCTCAGCCAACGCGCGCGCCGACCTGCGCAATGAGCGCATCGGCTTTGTCTTCCAGAACTTCAATCTGCTGGCGCGCACTTCGGCCTTGAAGAATGTGTTGATGCCCCTGGAATATGCCCGCAACCGCAAGAGCGCCCGCGAGGAACGCGCCTGGGCCGAGCACTTGCTCACGCGCGTGGGGTTGGGCGAGCGGATGGAGCACCAGCCCTCGCAGATGTCCGGCGGGCAGCAGCAGCGCGTGGCCATTGCTCGGGCGCTGGTCAACCGGCCCAAAATCCTCTTTGC